>JBEISW010000010.1:0-21038 GCA_040375215.1 Crocinitomicaceae bacterium
ACTCGAGATAACTTAAAATTAATGTGTACATTGAATAAATTAAAATTGCCTTTTAGATTGTGAACATCAAATCGCACTTGAACGGTCTCTCCCTTGCGAACAAACACTTTCTGAAAATCAACCAACTGAACAATAGGACGCAAACTACTACTGTAACGTGTTTGAACATACAATTGAACAATTTCAGCACCATCCATTTGTCCAGTATTGGTAATAGGCAATACCAAAACATCTTTATAACGATTGTCATATTCTACAACACCATAATCAAAGGTGGTATAACTCAACCCATAGCCAAAAGGATACATGGGCCATCCTGTGCCATCAATGTAATCATCTCCGCGACCTGTAGGCTCATGCCAATAGCTCAATGGCAATTGTCCTTCATGCATAGGGAAAGTGATGGGCAACTTCCCGCATGGATTAAAAAATCCACTTAAAATATCTACCAATGCTTGTCCTTGTTGTTCACCACCATACCACATGTGTACCAGCGATTCCACTTCGTCTATCCATGGCGTTACTTCTACTGCACTTCCTCCACTTATGGCCACCACCATTTGCGCTTGAGTTGCTGCCAATGCCTTGATCCAATGTTCTTGTTCTCCCGGTAAATTCAATGAGGATCGGTCTTGAAACTCCCCTTCCTCTATCCCCGCCACAAACAAAATCATGTCTGCTTTTTCTGCTTGTGCCAATGCCTTTTTTAATACATCTTCACTGCTCTTCTTTTCTCTCCATATCATTTTCAATTCAGCATTGCCAAGCGATTCAAAAAACTGAATTTGAAAAGGAATGCGCTCGCCTTTTTTGACGCGGAGTGGAACAACATCATTGTGGTAACCTATTTTGCTCCAACGATTCACCACTTCACTACCATCAAAAAACAATTTGAATCCATCATTTCCTTCCAATCCCCATTCTACTTCACCATCCATTGGCGCCTCCCATTCTCCTTTGATGATAAGAGAAAAGTTGTCTTTTTGTACATTTTCATCAGGCGAATAAAAAGTGTAATGAAAGTCAACCTTTTCCCAATTCAAATCCTTCACCTTTTGACCTTTCAAATTTGTCCCATTGTACAACTCTACCTCTAAGGCATGCAAGTTTGAAGCAGGTATCACTTCAAATGGATTAACGTCATCTCGACCAGGTCCTGGTATGTACTCCAATGCAGCAAGCTCACTTCCCCATTGCGTTTGAATGGCGTCCAAAACAGAAACCTTTTGAAATCCTGATCCACTATACCCACCCAGCCTGCATTCTTGGGCATCAATCCCCACAACCAACAATTTCTTTCCATTGACCTGCATGGGCAATGTTTGATTGTCATTCTTCAACAATACCATCGAAGCTTGCGCTGCACTTAGCGCCAAAGATTGAAAATCTTCTTTTGGTAAATCTTGATACTGTGCATAAGGATTTTCAAAAAGACCCAATTCAAACTTCACCCGCAACACCCTGGCAACAGCACTATCCAGAGCTGCAGGATTCACATTGCCCTGTACAAAAGGATCTTTGAACAATTGATCATGTTGGATGGAAGTTTGGAAAATGACATCCATACCAGACTCCACAGCGTCTTTTCCAGACTGGGCATAACTCTTTGAGGTATTGTGCAAAACATTGGCACCTCCTACAGCTCCAGCATCTGAAATAACAAAACCTCTAAAACCCCAGTTGTCTTTTAAGACATTGTTCAGCAAAATACTATTCATACTACAAGGCACCCCATTGAGTGAGTTGTAGCTGGTCATGATTGATCGACAACCAGCATCCACGCACGCTTTGAAAGGGGGATAGTGAATGTTCTCCAATGCGTTCTCGTCGAGATGAATGGGATAGCTGTCCCTGCCTCCATCTCCAACATTGGCAACAAAGTGTTTGGGCGTAGTAACAATTCCGCGCGACTCAAAAGCCTTCACGAAAATCCCGCCCATTACTGCACTGAGATAGGGATCTTCCCCGTATGTTTCCTCTACCCTACCCCATCTGACATCCGTAGCGATATTCACCACAGGAGATAGAACCTGACGCCATCCACGTTGTTCACTTTCTAGTGCGATGGCGTTACAAACCTCTGCCATTAAATCACGGTCAAAACTGGCAGCCAAAGCAATGGATTGTGGGTATGCAATTCCACCAGCACCAACAACACCATGCAATGCTTCACCAAAGAAGATTCCTGGAATTCCCCACTTGGTCTTTTCAATTAAAAATTTTTGAATCTTGTTGATCTCTTCCACCTGTCGCTTAGCCGTCCAAGTTTCATTATAGTTCAACATTTGTTGACCAGGTTGATCATCGATTCCTTGAATACTAATCTCAATCCCGAAAATTCCGTTTTGGTATCGAGCAGTATCAAATCGTTCATCATGGGCGATCATGAAAAGTTGGTAAAACTTCTCTTCCAAAGTCATCCGGCTTAAAAGATCTTTCACCCGATAATCTATGGGAATTGCAGGATTTTTATATGGCCAATAAGGCAATGGTTGCGAAAGCAAAGTTTCTGTATTGGCACAGAGCATGCCCATCAGAAAAAACATCCTCCATGTTTTCATTGGGGAAAGATACTGCATCGGTTGTGAGAACGGAGCGGGATGCTTACCTTTGCCCCGCTCGCCCAGGTGGTGAAATTGGTATACACGTACGCTTGAGGTGCGTATGGAGCAATCTGTGCAGGTTCGAGTCCTGTCCTGGGCACAAAAGAAAAGGCTGAAATGATTCAGCCTTTTTTTATTTCATGATGTCCACTTGGTGTCGGATACTTTCTGCGTGCAGTGCTTCTAAATAAGTCTTTAAAAAGCGCAAGGACAAACCGTCATCTTCGCCCCATTGCTGGCGGCTTTCAAGAATTTCTTTCCAACGGTTGAGCGAGAATATGGTCAAATTTTTTTCTTTTTTATACAGCCCCATCTTCTCTGCCAAACGCATTCGGTCTCCTAGCAGATGAATAATGTCTTTGTCCAAGGCGTCCATCTCTTGTCGCCATTGTTGCATTTCAGGACAATCATCAATCAAAGCATCCGTGGTAACGCGAATGGTAATGGCCTCCATTAACTGACCCAAAGCTTCAGGGGTGAGTTGTTGTGCGGCATCACTCAATGCACTATCCGGAGAACAATGCGATTCAATCATCCATCCATTCATGTTCAAGTCGGCAGCCTTTTGTGCCACTTGTAAAATCAAATCGCGCTTGCCTGCAATGTGGCTAGGATCGCAAATGATGGGCAAATCAGGCATTTCTGTTTTCAATGCGATGGGCATTTCCCACAATGGCTGGTTGCGGTAAATCGTTGGAGAACCAGTTGAAAAACCACGGTGAATGGCGGCAATATCGGTGATACCCGCATTTTGAATGCGCTCGATGGCTCCCATCCAAAGGGCCAAATCGGGATGAATGGGATTCTTGATGAAAATGGGAATATCCACTCCCTTGAGCTCATCAGCAATCTCTTGGACACTGAAAGGATTGGCAACAGTTCTTGCACCAATCCAAAGTGCATCAAAGTTGTTCTTTAAGCATACTTCGACATGTTGTGCCTTGGCAACCTCCGTGATGATGGGCAATTGAAATTGATCTCTCGCCTCTACCATCCAAGGAATTCCGGCCTCTCCCATTCCTTCAAAGGAGTTGGGGCGTGTCCTGGGTTTCCACAAACCACCTCGAATGGCTTTGACCGATGGAATGAGCGACAGACCTTTGACAGTGGTCATCAATTGCTCTCTGCTTTCCACACCACATGGACCTGCAATCAAAAAGGGTTGACCCTTGGCCACTAAATTTCGAATTGAAAATTTCTCCATCACGGGACAAAGGTAATCGGGTATGCAATAAAAAAGCCGTCACAAGGACGGCTCTTTCAAAAAATTATCTTTTATCCTTTGGGATGCAAATGAGAGTGTTTGCGGCTGTATAGGAAATACACCAAAACACCGATGGCGCCCCAGATCAAGAAAGCATACCAAGTATGAATGCGCACGTAAGACATTAAGAATACGTTGAACAACGCACCTGCAGGAGCTACAAAGTAAATGAATGGAGTCTTGTAAGGACGATCCAAGCCTGGTTGCTTGATGCGTAAAATCAACACCGCTACGCATACCATTGCAAAAGCCAACAATGTACCCATAGAACACATTTCAGACACACTATTGATGGGCGTTAAAGCTGAAACAATTGAAATGATAAAACCTACCAAAATGGTTGAGCGGTATGGGGTTTTAAAGGTTGGGTGAAGCTTACCAAAAATATTAAATGGCAACAAACCATCTTTTGACATGCCCAAGAAAATTCTGGTCTGACCCAACATCATCACCAACATTACAGACATCAAACCAGCAGTAGCTGCAATTGTGATGAGATAGACAGCCCATGTGATTCCAGCGCCTTCAAAGGCAGAAGCCACAGGAGCTTTCAAATCCAAATCCGTGTATGGAACCATTCCTGTCAGTACCAATGAAACAGCGATGTAAAGCAAGGTGCATATGACCAACGAAGTGATAATTGCAAACGGCACGTCCTTCTTTGGATTGATGGCCTCACCAGCTTGAGTAGATACAGCGTCAAATCCGATGTAAGCAAAGAATACAATTGTAGCTGCGGTAAGCACCCCACCAAAACCAAAGTTTACTTCTCCAGTTGGATTGCCCAAAGCATCCAAAACAGGAGTTTCCGCAGGAATGAAAGGTGTCCAATTGGCTGGGTCTACAAAGAAAGCACCCGCGAAAATCACAAATAATACAACAGCGACCTTTAAAACAACAATGATGTTATTTGTTTTAGCAGCCTCCTTGATTCCTTTAACCAAAATGGCTGTGATGACCCAAGTAATGATAAAAGCCAATAGATTGAAGGAAGGACCGCCGTGAGAAACGGGGTCGTTGGTCAAATAATCTGGAATATGAATTCCAAACAAGTGCAACAATTTATTGAAATAGCCACTCCAAGCAACTGCTACTGTAGTTGCTCCCATCATGTATTCCAAAATCAAGTTCCAACCAATAAACCAAGCAAACAACTCACCAACTGTGCCGTAAGCATATGCGTAGGCAGAACCTTCAACAGGCAATACAGAGGCAAATTCAGCGTAGCACAATGAAGCAAACAAGCATCCGATACCAGCAATAATAAATGACAAAGCCAAAGCTGGACCTGCGTGATCATGGGCTGCAATTCCGGTCAATGTAAAAATACCTCCGCCGATGATGGCTCCAATCCCCAATGAGGTCAAACCCCATCTGGTCAACACGCGATTCAACTCACTCTTGCTCGCATCCGCGTGATAAGCCTCTACAGGCTTCTTTCTCCAAACTGACATAAAATTTTCTTTAAGGTTTTGATTTCACAATGATAATCATTTTTCGCGAACAAAATTCAGGTCAAATGGTTTATTGGTCATGGAGAAGGATTTAAAAATTCAAATCGATGAAATGGGAGATCAGCACGTCATGACCTCTATCGAAACCCCCATGCGGGCGGATGCATTTGATTTAAACGAGGATGAAAAAATTGAGAAAATTGAGACACATTTTGCCGCAATCATGGATATTCTGGGATTGGACCGCAGTGACGATAGTCTGTCAGGAACGCCACATCGCGTAGCCAAAATGTATGTGAAGGAAATTTTCTCCGGTCTTTTGCCTGAGAATCGTCCAGACATCAAACTCTTTGAAAACAAGTACCAGTACAAGGAAATGTTGGTAGAAAAGAACATCACCTTCTTTTCCAATTGTGAGCACCACTTTGTTCCAATCATGGGTAAGGCCCATATTGCATACATCAGCAATGGTCAAGTGATCGGCCTATCCAAGCTCAACAGAATCGTACAATACTTTGCCAAACGTCCTCAAGTTCAGGAACGATTGACCATTCAAATTGCCAATGAATTAAAAAAGGTTTTGAAAACAGAAGATGTCGCAGTGATGATTGATGCCGTTCACTTGTGCGTCAGTAGCAGAGGCGTTCAAGATATCAACTCAGCAACTGTCACCTCCTCCTACAGCGGTGCATTCCAAGACGAAAATAAAAAATCAGAATTCTTAAAATACATTCAACTTTAACATGGCCAATTATCTTGTTGTAGGCGGAACTCACGGCATTGGAAAAGCCTTGGTTGAACAGTTACTTCTCAATAATCACCAGGTTTGGTTCACGGGAAGAAGTGAAAATCTAGAGGAACTTCCCGGTTCTAATGGCATAACATGGAGTCATAACGCGTCTTTTCCCGTGCATGAATTGCCAGAGGTCTTAGACGGAATTGCATATCTGCCAGGAACCATCGAGTTGAAACCCTTTCACAGACTAACCATGGAGCAATTCCATGAAGAAATGAATGTGAACACTTGGGGAGCAGTGAACATTTTACAAAACTGTTTGGGACATCTTAAGAAATCAAGCCATCCTGCTGTAGTATTGTTCAGCACAGTGGCTGTGCAAACGGGAATGCCATTTCACAGTTCAATTGCCATGGCCAAAGGCGCATTGGAAGGGTTAACCAGAAGTTTGGCTGCTGAGTGGGCTCCATTGATTCGCGTAAATGCCATAGCACCTTCATTGACTATTACACCACTTTCTGAAAAATTGACAGGCAGTCCGGAAAAGATAGAATCTGGGGCTCAGCGTCATCCCTTAAAGAAATTAGGTACAGCTGATGACATAGCAAACATGGCAACCTTTCTTTTGACTGATGCTTCAGCTTGGATGACTGGGCAAATCCTTCACATCGATGGAGGAATGAGCAGTGTCATGGTTTAAATACCTTGAAAGAAGCCATCCAAATCTTGCACGTTGTAATATAAAACACTATCCATGTAAACAACAGGAAGTGTCACCCGCGTAGCCTGGGGATCATTTTGCGCCCTGATCAACTCCCACATTTCTCTCTGGTGCTCTGGTTCTGCGATACTTCTTTCCTCATACACAACACCGCGCTGAGACAAAATCTCTAACGATTTTTCACACCTGGGACATCCGGGCTTGGTAAACATCACAAACTTGGGTTGAGCATCACTCACCTTATTGCTCTGACATTGGACAAAAAGCAAAAGGGACATCGCGACCAGAAAAGCAGTTCTCATGGTCCAAATCTAGTATAAAACAATGCTTATCTTTGAAACATGTCGCGGTTATTCATTCGAAGAGCATTTATTTTTTCGGGAATCTTTCTTCTTTCCTATGGCTTTTCGCTTTTGTTGATTGGGCGCAACATGAACCTCTCCTTTGGATCCCAGTTCTACTATCCAGAAGGTGGCGCAGGTCACAGTCAATTGCGTTTTCAAGAAGCCGCGTCACGAAAAGATTTAGACCTATTGCTCATTGGTTCAAGTCATGCCTATCGAAACTATGACACCAGAATTTTCGACAAAAGTGAGCTGCGCTCTTTCAACCTGGGAAGCACCGCACAAACTCCTATTCAAACTTTACAAATACTTCAATCACTTGGAGAAAATTTGTCCCCAAAATATTTAATCATTGATTTCTTTTTGCCGCTCTTTTACAATGAAGGAATTGAATCTTCCATAGACTTATTGGCCAACACCAACTTTTATCCAATGCGTTGGGAAGAACATGGAGATATGAAGTGGTACAATGCTGTTTTATTTCGAAGCCTATCAAAAAACATTCTGCATTTGAAATCAAAAACATGTTCAGAAACCATTGGCGCAGACCGATACATCCGCGGGGGCTACGTTGAAAGCCATCAGCCTTTTAACCCAAAACACGAAACGCCAAAATCAACAGGGGAATTAAATCCAAAACAAATTCAAGCTTTTGCTCAGATTATCCAGTGGGCAAATGATCGAGATATAAAATGGATCATCGTTCAATCGCCCATTTTGGAATTGACTCATACCGAAACATACAAAACCCTACCCAAAGACATTCAATCACTATTTCCCGAGAAAAAATTCATCAACGGACAATTGGCTATTCAACCCCAATCTAAATTTTTCATCGATACCGACCACCTCAATCCTTCAGGAGTAAAAACTTTTAACACCTGGCTATTGGACACCTTAAATAAAAATGCTTTTTTTGATTAACTTGCTTCCATGAAAAAATTTCTGACCCTGGTTTTAGCAATTGTACTTGTTAATTTTTCAACTGCTCAATCTCCGCAAGGAATCAATTATCAGGCAATTGTCAAAAACAGCGCTGGCGAAATCATGGCCAATCAAAACCTAAGTCTTAGACTTTGCATTAGACAAGGCAATGCCAATGGCACCATCACCTATCAAGAAATCAAATCCTTAATCACCAATGCGCAAGGACTTGTAACCACCGTGATTGGAAACGGACCAGCCATTATTGGCAATTTCAGTGCATTAGATTGGAGCAACGGCCTAAAATACTTACAGGTGGATATGAATCTGGGACAAGGTTGGCTGCTGTTGGGGACAGAGCAACTTCAGAGTGTTCCATACGCGTTGTATGCTGAGACCGTTCCTGTTGGCGTAAGTCCTACCGGAGACACACTGCAAATTGGGCAGAGTAATATTATCATACCTGGTATCAGTGCAGCCAATCACATTCTTGGATGCACCAACAGCGCTGCTTGCAATTACAACCCGCTGGCAACGGACAATGACGGAAGCTGTCACATAACAGGACAAACCTGTGATGATAACAATCCAGCAACCACCAACGATCAATACAATGCACAATGCAATTGTGTTGGAACAGCCAGCTACAGTATTGGTTCTGCAGGACCTGCAGGAGGCGTTGTTTTTTATGACAAAGGAAGTTATTCTGGTGGATGGCGTTACTTAGAGGTTTACCCCACCTCATTCTTTGGAATTTGGGGTTGTCAAGGAACCCTCGTTGCTGGCATTACCAATACCATAGGTGCAGGAGATGTCAATACTGCCGCTATTGTTGCAGCTTGTTCATCAACCAACGCTGTGGCTCGCATAATTGATAACTACAGTGTGAATGGATTCAGCGATTGGTACTTGCCAAACAATGCTGAAATGAATTTAATTAGTGATAATTTATACTCCCAAAATATTGGAAATATACCTGGGCCTTTTCATTGGAGCTCATCTCAACAAAACGCCAATGAAGGTGGACTATATGATTTAGAATTTGATCAAAGCGATATACAAGCCAAGAATGTCAATATTAGCGGCATTCCAGTGCGCAAGTTTTAAAATTTCAATACAAAGTGCTCTTTCTGGTAACGTATAGCATGTCCATAAATCCCATACTGAAAAAAGTCTAAAGTCAATTTCTTATCACTTTCATCG
The DNA here is from genome assembly GCA_040375215.1 of Crocinitomicaceae bacterium. Taxonomy (GTDB): domain Bacteria; phylum Bacteroidota; class Bacteroidia; order Flavobacteriales_D; family Sanyastnellaceae; genus CAMCTV01. Next base: position 9,250 of record JBEISW010000010.1, read on the forward strand.
ATGATTCTTTGCCACGCCTCAGACATGTCTGGCGACCAATGAATGTCATCCATGATGACCCATGCATTTTCACTCAGATGCGGTAAAATCAATTCAAAATATTGCAATAATGCAGCACCTTGATGATGACCGTCAATTACAACCAAATCCCATTCGTGCAGCGGTAAAACATTTCTTAAATGCTCTTGGAATGAACCATTGTACAACGTGACCCGACCGTCATATCGCTTCAACCAATTCACAGATTTCTTATGCAAAAACGGATCTCCTTCGATACTAAACAGTTGTGCTTCACGACAACCTTCTAACAGATAAGCCGAACCAATTCCGACATGTGTTCCCAACTCTAAAATATACTTGGGTTGAAAGCGCATTGTCCATCGGCACAAGAATTCACCTTTCTTCGCATCACTTGTTGCCTTCCTTACAGCATCGCCCAAGTTTCTTGTAGGCGAGCGAGAACCCGCTCCAAAGTCAATAGGCATCCACTTTTCATTGGATTTGGATAAATTCCTTCTGTATTCTCGAATGGCCTTCAAACTCTCTGGTAGAGGCGCTATCAAATCTTTATCCATCAATTGATACACCAAAGGTGAGTGAACACCATGGCGTTTTTGCGCCTTCAAAAAATGCTGAACTCCTTTAAAAAATGAGTGCCAAAACCAGCGCATAAACTACTTGGGCTGGTTGTCCATCCACTTTTTGAACTGATCAACCACTTGATTCATGGCTGGCAATCTGCGAAAATACACATACGATTTATTGTATTCCATAGCTGGAATAGCTGGAGTACCCATCAGCGTTGTTCCTGAATTTTTAATATTTCCAGATACTCCACTTTGAGCGGCAATTTTGGTCTCATCTGCAATCGTGATGTGACCGGCAAAACCTACCTGACCACCAATCATGCATTGCTTGCCTATCTTGGTTGAACCCGCAACACCGCATTGCGCAGCCATTACCGTATTCTCGCCTATCTCAACATTGTGCGCAATCTGAATTAAATTGTCCAGTTTAACTCCTTGACGGATAATGGTAGAACCCATAGTTGCCCTATCGATACAGGTATTAGCGCCTACATCCACATTGTCTTCCAATACAACATTTCCAATTTGAGGAACCTTCTTGAAAACACCATTGGCATCTGGTGCAAATCCAAAACCGTCACTACCAATTACAGCATTGGCATGTAAAGTACACTTTTTCCCGATGACACAGTCATGGTAAATTCTAACGCCAGGATACAAAACAGAACCTTCTCCAATATTAACCCGATTGCCCACATTGACATTGGACTGAATAATCACATTGTCTTCAATAACAACTCCTTCTCCTATGGAAACAAAATCGCCTATGTGAACATTAACACCAATTTTAGCCGAAGAAGCAATTACAGCATGACCACTTATACCAGGTTGCGGAAGCATAAATTGATTGTAAGCTTCTAACAACTGTGCAAATGCACCGTAGGCATCCGCCACACGAATCAGACTCAACGTAGATGGCAAAGCCTGTTCTGCTTCAAACTCATGTGCCACAATGGCTACACTGGCTTGGGTTTGATAAATGAACGGCGTGTATTTGGGATTGGATAAAAACGTCAAAGAGCCGGTTTTACCCTCCTCAATTTTTGATAGTAAACTAACTTCAACATCTGCGCCCTCCAATGTCCCTTGGAGCATCATGGCGATTTGAGAGGCTTTGAATTTCATGCGATACGAAAGTAGTAAAATAAATCAATCGAGACGTCCCCCAATTCCCTTTATCAAGTCATAAAAATTGGGAAAAGATTTACTCACAGACTCAGCCGTGTGAATCGTCAACGCAGCACCCGCAAGTCCCATAACCGTTAATGCCATGGCCATTCGGTGGTCATGATGAGCATGAACATGAGCCGTTTGTATCAACTTGGGATAAACTTTCAATTCATCACCTCTGATGACTGTGTTGACTCCCATCTTGGACCATTCATGTTGAATGGCCTTGGCTCTGTTGCTCTCCTTGTCCGCCAAACGGAGAACACCTTGAATGGTGGAGGGACCATCGCCAAAGACCGCTAGTGTAGCCAAAATGGGAAAAAGATCTGGACAGTCATTGGCATCAAAATCAAACGATTTGATTTTGGATTGAAATACCATGTAGCCTGAACTCGTTTTTTCAACCCGAACACGGGCCAAAGACAACACTTCTAAAATGGCTTGATCTGCCTGCGGAATTTCAGTGGAAAGTCCTTTGATCAGAAGCCCTTCTTCTGCACAAAGTGCTGCAGCAACAAACAAAAAAGCGGCACCACTCCAATCGCCATCCACTTCAATGATTTGGGGCTGATATTTCTGACCTCCGCTAACTGCATATCCCTGATCTACAGCTTGAATGTTAACACCAAAAGCACGTGCCACAGCAATTGTGGTATCCACATAACCCTTGCTAGGCACATTCTCCAACTCCAACTCTACCCCTCTTTTGGTCACAGCGCCAGCCAACAACATTCCTGTAATGAATTGACTGGAATGAATGGGGGCAGAAATAATCTTTCCTCCCAACAATGGACCTTGAATGCGAGCAGGCAAAGTTTCATTTTTCAAAACGATCTTCACATCCAACATGGTCAACCATTCCTCCATTGTTTTCATGGACCTTTTGTTCAGTGTTCCCGCACCCTCCATTTCAATCTCCTCATGCCACAAGGCAATGATGGGTCCAAACATCCTTGCCGCTAAACCGCTCTCGCCAACAGACAAGCGATCTTTGGGCATTCTGATGTCTGCTTGAAAATTGAAAGGATATCCTCCACGCACCAACAATTTCCCGTTGTCATTTCGTACAACAGCACCCAATTGCCGTATTACCTCCAATGCATTGTTGCAATCATCAGAGTTGGGCAATCCCTCAATGGAGGTTTCCCCATTGGCCATTAAAGCACAAGCCAAAATTCGTTGCCCGATGCTTTTGCTTCGTGGAACCTGAACCTCGCCCTTGATTACTGATGGGTATACCGTTACCTTCATTTATGAGCAAAATAAATGCTCGCAATGCCTCCGGATAATGAAAAAATTTGAACTTTTGAAAAGCCTACTTTGGATAAAATGGCTTTGAAAGCTTCTCCCTCTGGAAAAGCATCAACACTTTCTGGCAAATAGGAATAGGCACGGCTATCTTTTGCTAACCAATTTCCAATCTTGGGCATTAAAAATTTGAAATAAAAACCAAAAAGTTGTTTGATCGGAAATCGCTTGGGTTTAGAAAATTCAATAATTGCAATAACACCATTGTCAGCCATTACCCTTCTCATTTCAGAAAGTCCCTGCTCCAAGTTTTCAAAATTCCGCACCCCGAATGCAACTGTAACAGCATCAAAAGTCTTATCTGAAAAAGGCAAATTCTCTGAATCGGCCTTATTGAATTGAATAATATTTTCCAACTCCTGTGCCACCACTTTTTTCCTTCCCACATCCAGCATCCCTTCACTGATGTCTATGCCTGTAATGGAGTCCACCTCCTTATACTGCTTGGCTGTCAGAATAGCAAAATCTCCAGTACCTGTGGCCACATCAAGAATTCGTTTTGGATGATACTGTTTGATCATTCGAATAGCCCGCTTTCTCCAAAGAATATCTATCCCCAAGGAAAAAAAGTGATTCAAAAAATCATACTTGTGGGCAATGTTATCAAACATCGCTTCAACTTCTTCTTTCTTACTTCCTTGATTGTAAGGCTTAACTACTGGATTGGACATGTGACAAATTTACAACGCCACTTCCTTAACAAATTAAATTTCTTTGTAAAGCATCTCACGCGTGATAGGAACTACGCCAACCTTTTCGCAAACCAACCCCCCGGCTAGATTGGACAATTGGGCGATCTCATCTTTTGAAGCTCCTGCGGATAGCGCCAATGACGCCACCGCTATCACAGAATCGCCAGCGCCTGAAACATCGACAATCTTCCTTACATGAGCCGTTTCTTGGAATAAATCATTTCCATCCCAAATGGCAATGCCAAATTCAGACAATGTTACCATACTCATTTTGGCCTGTAACGATTGACTTAAGGTATTCAACGCATCTCGAACAGACATTGCATCTTTTGGGTTCACATCAATCTTCAATCCCTCTTTGAGTTCTTTCAAATTGGGCTTAAACAAGGTGCAATGGGTATAAGACAAGAAATGATCCTTTTTTGGATCGACGGTAGTGGGAATGTTGAGGGATTGCGCTAGGTGGATGACTTGTTCAATAACTTTGGGTGTTAGCACACCTTTATTGTAGTCCTCTAGGACAATCACATTGGGTTTAAAAGAATGAAATGCTTGGTTAAATGCTTTCAACAATCGATTTTCTTCGTTGTCATTTAAAGCAAATGTCACTTCCTCATCGATGCGCACCAAATGGTGACCAGCGGCAATAACGCGGGTCTTGACCGTTGTTGGACGATCATCGGACTCTATCAAAGCTTGTGTATCAATTCCATTTTCCGCAAACAAATCCAAACAACGTTTTCCATTGTTGTCATTTCCAACTACAGAACAGATGGCAACCTTGGCATCCAATGCCATTGCATTCAATGCAACATTGGCTGCCCCACCCAAACGATAATCCCATTGATTGACTGCCACCACTGGCACTGGAGCCTCCGGAGAAATGCGATCTACTTTACCCCAACAATATGCATCAATCATGACATCGCCAATGACCAGAATGCGCTGATCAGGAAATGCGTCTACTATCGTCTTCAATCTGTTGTTCATACTAGTCCTGTAATGCTGCCAATCCGTTCTTAAAACGCAACATGGCTTCTTTCAATATCTCATCACTGGTGGCATAGGAAATTCGAATACAATTGGGATCTCCAAACGCTTCTCCAGTCACCAATGCTAACCGATGCTCCTCTAACAAATAAATGCACAAATCTTGTGCGGTGTCAATGCGCTTACCGTTGTATTGTTTACCCAAATAAAATCTGATATCTGGGAAAAAATAAAACGCACCTTCGGGCAAATTGATTTTGATATTGGGGATATCCTTCAACAAATCAAAAACCAAATCTCTGCGGTGACGGAAAGTTTTAACCATGTCAGCGACAACACTAGGATCTGCTTGCACCGCGGCTTTGGCTGCCATTTGCGCAATGCTGTTGGCTCCTGAAGTCACTTGACCTTGCATTTTGTTGCAGGCATCGGTAATCCATTTCGGAGCCGCCAAATAACCAATCCTCCAACCGGTCATGGCAAAAGCTTTGGAAACACCATTTACAGTGATGGTACGCTCCCACATGCCATCAATGGCGGCCATGCTCACAGGTCTTTCACCAAAATGAATCAATTCATAAATTTCATCACTGATGATGTACAAACCAGGATACTCCAAAATAACATTGGCAAAAGACTGCAATTCTTCATGAGAATAGACAGATCCAGTGGGATTACATGGAGAGGAATAAATGATCAAACGTGTCTTATCCGTGATCGCATTCTTCAATTGATCAGCGGTAATTTTATAATCATTCTCAACGCCCGCAGGTACTTCAACTACAACTCCTCCAACCATTTTCACAATTTCAGCATAGCTCACCCAATATGGGCTGGGCATGATGACTTCATCACCCTCATCCACCAATGAAAGAATGGCATTGGCTATGCATTGCTTGGCACCTGTTGAAACCAGAATTTCATCTGCCGAATAAGTTAAATCATTGTCTCGCTTCAACTTCTCAGCAATCGCCTTGCGCACATCGGCTAAACCATTCACGGGAGGATAATGGGTAATATTGTCCTTCATGGCTTGGACGGCTGCATCCTTGATAAACTCAGGGGTATTAAAGTCTGGTTCACCCAAACTCAAACTCACCACAGCCACTCCTTGTTGCTGCAACTCTCTGCTCTTACGGGCCATCGCCAATGTGGCGGACTCCGTCAATTGTGTCACCATCATGGACGGTGTTCCTGCTCTTTTTTCCCTATTGATCATTGCAATGGTATTGGAAACAAACTTACTATTTTAATTTTTATATGGTGTGATGGAAGCAAAGAAATAATAGACTGATCCACTCTCAAAACAAGCAGTCAAATCTTTTTCATTCAGTGAAAATCCTTTTTTCCAATTTGAATTCAAAGCAAACAATTGATACCCTTTGTTGTCAAAAAAGTCAAATATCATTCTTGGTGTAGTCTGATAAAATTCTGAGGCTCCTTTCCCAAATTCAAAAATAATATCCGGATGATCTCGGGTAATAATAGCCTCACTCCCTCGCAAAACCTGCCATTCCCCGCCTTCCACATCTATCTTAATCAAATCCACTTTATTCAAATCACATACATCATCCAAACGAGCACATTGAACATCGATATGCTCAATTTCAGGATGCTCCAATGCATAAGCTCTTCTTTTCAAACCGCTATAAGCAGGGGCATTCTTTACCCAATGAAAAGTAGTCTTTTCGTTGTTATCGCTCAAGGCCAATTCCTTGATGGATACATTTCCCTGTTGAAATTTATTTCTGAGATTTTGAGCCATTGAAGGTATGGGTTCAAATCCCCAATGTTTGCCCTGAGGTGCGAACTGAATCATCCACTCCAACACCTCCCCTTTGTGACATCCAACATCAATGGTATTGGAATTTGGACGCAGGCGATGCGACAAAAAAGCATGGGTTGCCCGGTCATAACGCATGTTCTGCGTAAGGTCCAAATGCAATGTCCAACAGATTTTTCTGATCGCCTCCTTCCAAGTCATTCAAGCAAAAATACGACTTTGTGGCTTTTCCATCAAATCTGTTCAAGAGTAGCAGCTTTTGCATTTAATTTGAACCATGAAAAACGAATTGACCTTGACCCAAGCCATAGAGCATGTAAAGACCTTTCACCATGCTTTTATGCTTCCTGTTCGCCAAGAGCCCATGGCGCACATTCCTGAAAAAGAAATGAATTTGCGGTTCAATTTGATGAAAGAAGAGAATGAAGAATATTTGGAAGCGGCGCAAAACGGCGATATTGTTGAAATTGCGGATGCCCTAGGAGACATGCTCTATATCTTGTGCGGAACCATCAATGCGCATGGATTGCAAGCCGTGATGGCACCCGTTTTTGAAGAAATTCAACGCAGCAACATGAGCAAGTTAGACGCCAATGGCCAACCCATTTTCAGAGAAGATGGAAAAGTCATGAAAAGCGAATTGTACTTTAAGCCAAACATTGCCAAGGCAATGGGCATTGAGCCTTAATTACTCTTTGCTTAAAAAAGCTCCGCGCGCATCACCATGTGGCGGATTAAAATACCCATACTTCAAATGCGGAAATTCTGATTTGATTTGATCCATCACATTCTTGATGCCCAAACCTTCAGGAAGTTCCATGACATTCAACTTGCCCAAATACCAATCTGGATCAATGTTGAAGTTGCGCCATTGGATCATGCTAATATCCGTGTAACGAATAAAATCTTGTAAGGCCTTCAATTCTTCGGGATGGTCTGTCATACCCGGAAAAGTGAAATAATTGATACTGGCCCATCCGCCATGCTGACGTACAATTCTTGCCGACTCACGAATGTCCTCAAATTGATAATTATTAGGCAAGTAATACGCCTCATAAATGTCCTTCCTCACCGAATTCAAACTTACCCGTATGCTATCCAAACCAACGCGCATCAACTCTTCTACTGCCTTAGGCTTGCTGCCATTGGTGTTGACATTGATGATTCCACGCTTGGTTCTTTTTCTGATTTCTACAATCACATCGCGAATCAACTGCCAAACCAAAAGCGGCTCTCCCTCACAACCTTGACCAAAACTAACTATGGCTCTATCGGCTGACTCCAAATGAGGAACAGTAAATTCCAAAATCTCATCCACAGTGGGAATAAAATCCAATCGATCCTGTGGCGCTGTCAATTCATGCTCTTTGGGCTGAAATGAAATACAACCCAAACAATTGCTGTTGCAAGCAGGTGAGATGGGGATGGGACATTCCCAACGCCCCATAAAGAAATTACGCGCTGCTGGACAACAATAGCGCAATGAACAATTTTGACCCAAATGCTGAATCAAACGGTTATCGGGATGCTGCGCAATGCGTTCCTTGGTCACTTCCCAAATTTTCTCACGATCAAAATTCACCAAGTCTTGGCGCTCATCTGGGTCAATGCGCACCGCTGTGGTATAAAACTTATCATCCAACCAACCCACTGTTGTGTAAGCATACAACGGCAAAGTAGGCGCATTCTCTTCTTCTGTTCCAAAAGCTGCGGAATACAATTGGGTGTAGGCAGGAGCGTTCAACGCTGCCACCGCTTGCACATCCTCACGGATGATCATCTCTCCCGATTCCTCTAATCCATATGGTCTGCGACCTGGTAAAGTCAACAAATCGCTCCCAAATGGCAACTCAATAAAATCCTCAGGAGTCAATGGCAATACATTGAAACCAGACCTCCCCGCAGCTTCATATCGGGTATCTTCAAAAATATTTCCTTCCGCATCGGCATAAACCATGAAAGGGACTCTCCAAGGATGTTTTGTTTCAGACATGCCACAAAGTTAGCCATACTGCTTGCTTTTTCCTTTATTTTTGATTCGCCATGGAATTGATATTTTTAGGAACAGGAACTTCACAGGGTGTGCCCGTGATTGCATGCAACTGCAGCATCTGTTGTTCTAAAAACCCAAAAGATCAACGATTGCGCACATCCGTTTTAATCCGTGATGAACACCAAACCATTGTCATTGATAGTGGCCCCGATTTTAGGCAACAGCTGCTCAGGGAGCGGATTCAGTCTTTGGATGCGGTTCTGTTCACCCATGAGCACAAAGATCACATCGCAGGATTGGATGATGTACGAGCCTTCAATTACCGCTATGAAAAGGCCATGAATGTTTATTGCACAGATGCTGTGGAAATGGCATTGCGCAGGGAGTTCAATTATGTTTTTGAAAATCAACATTACCCCGGAGTTCCGAAGATCAATCTACACGCCATTACGGAGGAACCTTTTAAAATTGGATCTTGGCACATCACGCCATTGCCTGTCATGCACCTTAATCTTCCTGTGTTTGGATTTAGAATTGGCAATCTGAGTTATGTTACTGACGCCAACTATATGAGTCAAGAAACCAAAGATAAAATTCGAGGCAGTCAAATATTGATTTTAAATGCGCTGAGAAATGAAAAGCACCCTTCCCATTACACCCTTGAGGAAGCCATTGCCCTAACTCAAGAACTCCAAATTCCACAAGTATATTTCACCCACATCAGCCACCAGTTGGGCTTGCACGAGGAGGTTCAAGTCTCTTTGCCCTCCAACATGCAACTGGCCTACGATGGTCTAACGCTAACTTTTTAGTCATGTCTCGCATTTTATATTGGACCCTTTTGATTCCCGTCAGTTTATTGCCTTATTGGGTATTGTATCGTGTTAGTGATTTTTTCTTCGTTGTTCTTTATTACATACTAGGATACCGAAAAAAAGTGGTTCGTCAAAACATCGACCGCTCCTTTCCTGATAAGTCACAACAAGAAAAAAGAAAAATAGAACGCGGCTTTTACCGGCATTTCTGCGATTTGATCATTGAGACCGTCAAACAGTTTACCGTCTCAAAAAGCCAAGCCAACAAAAGGATGACCCATCAAAATGTCGAGGCTTTTCATCCATTTGAATCGATGAATCAATCCGTTATGATTTGTGGTGGACACTACAACAATTGGGAACTCTGGGCCATCACAGGACCGCTGCATCTAAAACACAAAGTGGTGGGGATTTACAAAAAAATTGCGGATCCATTCTTTGATGAAAAAATGAGATCTACACGTGGGAGATTTGGGACATTGTTGGTAAGAACATTGGATATTGGACAATACCTCAAGGACAACCACGATAAATTCATCGTTCCCGTTTTTGCCATTGATCAATCACCTGCCAATCCCCGAAAATCATATTGGACAACTTTTCTAAATCAGGAAACGGCGTGCTACTATGGACCTGAAAAAATCAGCAGAGAATACCAATTCCCCATTATTTACGCACACATTTACAAAGTAAAAAGAGGCTATTATACAACGGTCTATGAACTCATTGAAGCTGAGCCTCAAAATTGTAATAAAGGACAAATAATAGAAAGACTGAATCAAGCGCTTACCGCAGACATCATGAAGCAACCTTCATCTTGGTTATGGTCCCACAAACGATGGAAGCACAAACGTCCTGAGGGCGTTGCCTTCCAACATATTCATTGATTACTTCCAAAAGTCCATCACCGTTTGACGGGTAACGGCATGGTAAACTCCCTTGAATTTTTCCAAATAATCCTTGGCCTCATTGGACCTTCCTTCATGGATCAACTTTTTGTACAATGGAGCAATGAATTTTCTTCGCCCTACTTCACCTAAGAACGAAGTCAATACTTTCTGAGCATGTGATGACTGATCGTTCATTTCAATACTCTTCAATATCCAAGCAAACAAAATTTCCTTGTTCTTGGTACTCGATACTTGATGAAATTGATCCCAAGTATGAAACTGTTCTAGGCGCTTAAACTTGACATTGGTCAAAAAACGGTATTGCTCCTGATAGGTCCATTTCTTCCAAGGAATTTGATCGTTGGACAACGAGTCGTTGTTGTACACAGCAACCAATTCATCCACTTTCACAATACGATCAGAAACGATGGGATAGGCATTCTGCGGGATATTGGGTTGATATACCCACTGATTAACCCCAATGTACTGTGCATTTCCAGGATCTAGCAACTCTCGATGCAAAATCTCAATGAATCGCTCTGTATTCATAACCTGAAAAGCATGCTCTGTAAAATACTTTTTCAAAAAGCGATCAAACTTTACCCGACCCACTCGCTCCTCAATGGTTCTGAGCAACCAATATCCTTTGTTGTAGGCAATGTCATTCATTCCATCGTCTGGATCACGTCCATCCAAATCCAACTTCAAGTGGGTATCGTTGGGATGAAGTTCCGCTATGGTGTGGTACAAATCCTGAATATTCAATGCCGCCAACATCTCTGAAATCTCCTTTCCATATAGAGCTTCCATGATGCGCAATTCAAAATAGACGGTAAATCCTTCATTCAACCAGAAGTCATTCCATGTTTCATTGGTCACCAAATTTCCACTCCAGCTGTGCGCCAACTCATGGGCAATGAGAGAAACCAATGACTTATCTCCCGCCAAAATCGTAGGTGTTGCAAAAGTCAACATGGGGTTCTCCATTCCGCCAAAAGGAAATGCAGGAGGTAAAATCAAAACATCAAATTGCTCCCATTGATAGGGTCCATATAAACCCTCGGCAGCAGTAATCATCTTTTCCAAATCACTCAACTCTTCCGTTGCTTCTGCTATCAATTGCGGTGTGGCGTAAACACCAGCACGCTGACTAATCGCGCGGTATTCAATGTTTCCAACAGCCAAAGCCAACAAATAACTGGGTATGGGTTTGGGTTGCTCAAATGAATAAGTGATGGTCGCATTGTTCTCCTGCTTGAGAACCTTTGGATTGCGGGCGCTCATCAACGGCAACAGTGATGCAGGTACCGTTACTGTTACATCATAGGTAAAGCGCACTGCAGGCAAATCTTGACATGGAATCCAAGTACGCGCCAAGATCGCTTGAGATTGTGTAAACAAAAAAGGATGTTCACCTTCCACCCAGAGCAATGCATCCGACTTCTCTGTTGTATTGTATTTAACTACAACCGCTTTGGAAGTTGATGAAATTGGGATTCTCAAGGCGCTGCCTAAAATAGGATCTTTCTCTTCTATTTGCCAAGGAACAGATTGACCATCC
>JBEISW010000126.1:0-6549 GCA_040375215.1 Crocinitomicaceae bacterium
AAATTTTTAATCGATGGGGAGATCTTATCTTTGAGTCAAAAGATTCAAGAAACGGCTGGGATGGAAAGGACAAGAGAGGTGGTGAAATAAATGAAGGGGTGTATTACTACATTCTTAATGTCAAATATTTTGATAATACTTCAGAGGTTAGAAAAGGTAGTGTAACGTTGGTGAAAAATTAGCCTGAATGAATGATTGAAAAGTGACAATGATGTTGGTCATCTTCCTTTTTTCAGAAATGCATAGGGGGTGCCTTTTAACACCCACACATGGAAAAGCGGTTCTACTTTGATGAAATTTGTTGTTCCTTTGTGACATGAGAATTTTACTGTTCGTTCTATGCACCTTTTGCTTGGCTTGTAAGGATGATGATGCAACATCAGAAAAACCTGTAGTAATCGTTGATCCGGAGACTACTGGCTATCAGCAATACGGTATTCCAATCGATAGTGTTCCCAATGGTCGTGACATACAGATGTATGAGGTGAACTTGCGCGCTTTTTCGAACAACAGTGACTTGAGTTATGTTACCGCTCAATTGGATCGGTTGGATTCATTGGGCATCAATGTGGTTTGGCTCATGCCCATTCATCCGATTGGCGCCATCAACAGTGTCAATTCGCCTTATTCGGTGAGGGATTACAAGTCTGTTTCTACGGAGTATGGCACTTTACAGGACCTCCGCGATTTAACAGATGCCGCACACGCCAAGGGAATGGCCGTTATCATGGATTGGGTCGCCAATCATACTTCTTGGGATAACCCATGGATGGAGCACAAGTCCTGGTATACGCAAGATGCCAATGGCAATGTCATTTCACCAGCAGGTACAAACTGGGCAGATGTGGCAGATTTGAATTTTAACAACGATTCCATGCGAACCGCAATGATTGACGCCATGAGGTATTGGGTTTTAGAGGCCAACGTGGACGGTTTTCGCTGCGATTATGCAGATGGGGTTCCATTTGATTTTTGGCAGCAGGCCATTGCCGATCTGAGGTCTATTCCCAATCGATCATTGCTTATGCTGGCAGAGGGGGAGCGCAGCGACCATTATGCCGCGGGATTTGACCTAACCTATGGTTGGAGTTTTTACAGCGCCATGCTGAATATGTACAATGGTTCACCAGCCAGTCAGCTGAATAGCGCACATTTGGCTGAATATACTGCTATACCCGTGGGAAAGCACAAGTTGCGTTTTACTTCCAATCATGATGAATGCGCTTGGGTGGACAGCCCCATTGGTTTATTCAATGGCTTTGCAGGTGCCATGACAGCCTCAGCGGTGAACATGATGATGGGTGGAGCTCAATTGCTTTACACTGGTCAAGAAGTAGGGTATGCCAATCCCATTCCGTTTTTCTCCAATACCAACATCAATTGGAATTTGAATCCCAGTATTTTTCAATTTTACAAGCGGTTGGGTCAATTTTATGCATCAAGCTTAGCCGCGAAAAAAGGCTTTTTTACCCATTATTCCACAACGGAATTGGTTTGTTTTAAAAGACAATGGAATGATGATGAGGTTTTTATCATTGCCAATCCAACATCGAATAACATCAACTTCACCATACCTGCGGCGTTGCAAAATACCTCCTGGACAGATGTGCTTACCGGAGGCACGGTAACATTGAGCAGCAGTGTAAGCATGAGCCCATACGGACTCATGCTGATGCACCGCTAGTTTTACTGAACAATCAGTTTCTTTCGCTGTATTTCGTGATCTTTTTTCACTTCAATCCAGTAAGAGCCGGGAGCCAATGTTTCTGTTGGTATCTCTGTGCGTGTTAAACCAAATTGATCATTGCTGTATATCAAATGCGCCGTTCTCCCTTGCAGGTCAATCACCCTAATTTCTGCATGCCCTGTGCTATTCCATTCCACGATGCAATTGCCCATGGTTGGATTGGGGAACAATTTCATGTCCTGCTCTGTTGAATTTTCCTCCAAAATGAAAGTGGTTTGGTTAGGGGGCAAAATGATGTTGTCTACCCAGCAAGCATCGCTTCCCGAAGAAACAATATTATCTTTTTCGTAAATCCATCGCAATGTATGATTTCCAGCTGACGCATTGTAGCTGTAATTGCTCCAAGGATTTTCGCCACTCCAAGAATTGATTTCCGTATTGTCTACTTTGAATTTCAAGAAGTCATACGAACCTTCTGTGCTGGTCTTGTACATAAAGTTCACCGTTCCAGCAGCACTGAAATCACTCACCAACATCAAAGTGGTGGTTTGGCTATTGTTGATGTTCCCACTTTCCATGCAATAAGTGCCGGCATAGGGAGAATTGGTGGATACAAACCAATCAACGTTTCCTTCATACTGCCAGTTGAATGTCTGGTCGTTGCCAGATTCCCAAGTTTCTATGAGTTGGTTGATGATGGTGCTTGCTGAACAATCAACCCCCAATAGACCACTGATAGCCGAAATATTAAAGGTTACATTCTCTGTAATTCCAGCTGTGCCACCAACAGAAATAACGGTGCTGAATGAATAGTCGCCATCAGCAGCAATGACCGACATGTTGGCATTTTCAGTAGTGAGACTGGTGCTGTTGCTGTTATCACCAATTGAGAAATAACCAGCATTGCTCGAAGCATGTCCGGTGTTTAGGATGGTGTATGAAATGTTTGCTGTTTCTCCTGTCTGCAAATATCCATCGCCATTTCCATTGTCCTCAATGACAAAACTTCCACAGCTTAAAATAGGAGCGTTAATTACTTCTGAATAATTGCTGGTCCAGCTATTTCCTGAGTCATCTGTGATGGTGATGGTGAAATTGACCACTGTTTGGTCAGCGATGTTTCCGCTAACGGAATAAGAAAAAGCGTTGTTGATGTCAATATTTTGATTCACGCCAATGGCGCTGGTATTGGAGGTGTTGTCTGTAATGGTGATGCTGGAATTGTCACAGCTTAAGGTAATGGAGGCATTACCCGAAACCTCAATTCCTACATTGCTCAAATTGATATCAACGGTTATTTGCTCACCAAAATCGACAGCGCCATTATTGATGTTGATCCCGTTTGCGTCTTCATTGGTGTGATTATTTAATACAACATATGGACCCGAAGCAGGAATAATCTCTACGGTTTGCTGATACGGGATGGTGTTGAAATTGGTCAATGTAACCAACATGGTACCTGGCGCAGAGACGGGTTCAAAAGTCAAGTTGCAAACTCCCCCTTGGATGATTCCGGTGGCCAGAATGCTGTTCCCGATGGTCAATGAAACAAGTGCGTTTTCAGAGATGCTGTTGACGGTAAAGGAGGACATTCCCAATTGCAAAGCCGCGGCATGTTGTGCCTCGATTTGCGTTGGGAAATCTGTTCTCAATTGAATAGAGGGGTCTCCCATCAAGATCCAAGTGTCTGTCATATCATCACCATCTCCGCCATAAACGTCATTCATTCCAGCACAGCCGTGCACTTGAATGCTTCCAAAGGTGTGACGTGTAGTGGTAACAGTTCCTGAGATTTCCGCAATAACAGCGTTCATCTCATCTTGTCCTTCCATTGGGGGAGCCCAACTTTGAAAAACGGTACTGAAAGCTCCGCCTATACCTCCAGTTGGCGTTGTAGGATTGGGACTTTTCAACCAAGCTTCGCCAAAGGTGTCTCCGGTGCCGCTATCATCATCAAAGTCTCCCACGCAACATCCTACAATAATGAAGTAAGGAAACTTGTGGTAATTGCTCAACTGATTAATTTGCGCATTGGTATAACTTCCTGTTACAATCAAACTATGGTCTCCATGCCCGGTATAATTGATTAAACTACATCCACCATTGATGACGTTGGTAAGTTCTGTTGCGGTAGCATTGCCAGATCCGTCTGCTGTAACTCCTCCTGTTGGACTGTTGTTTGTATGGTTGCCATCGTATTTTTCATACACCAAGTCATAGGTAAAGCCCAACAAATCTTCTTTCAATCCATTTTGATGCTGCCAATCGGCTTGGTTGTCATCTCCTATACCTGCTCCTTCATTGGATCCGATGCCCATGGCCGTTGAAAACCAATCTGAATCTGTGTTGGGAAATTTCTCGTACTCCATGATTTTTGAGATGACACCATTGAGTTCAGTTGTGTTATGAACCAACAAGCGACCTACAAAAATTTCGGGATAGTGATCGTTACCGGAAATGTATCCGAAGCAATTATCGCAATACCCCGTTCCGTTGGGGTTGGTGACCAATTCAGACGGCACTTGATCTTCATCCCCCACCAAAACCAAATAAGTAAAGTCATTTCCTCCGGAATTGTAATAGTTGGCTATATAACTGTCCATTGCAGCCACCGTTGGTACTTCTGCAACATCGACAACACGGACATCAATGCCTTTCTCAATCTTCCATTGCACCCAAGGTTGTAACGCACCCAAGTAGCTGTTGTGGGTGATCACAAGCATGTTTCCAATTTCATCAATCACATCATACCGATCACCGTGCACAGCATAATTCAGAAACTGCTTTTGATACAACTCTTTTCGCAATGCGTTGGTTTGTTCATGAACGACATTCAATGGATTTTCTCCGGCTTGATCCGTCTCGATGACTACAATCTCAATTTCTGTATATACCCTAAGTTTTTTGGTAATGGGATTGTATTGAAAAGGATAAAAGTGAATATTTTGACCGCGGAAATCACCAAAAATATAAGGACTGCTTCCCTTGGCCAATGTACCCGGAAAGAAAGCGTTCTCTTGGTATGCATCACCATGGGTGTTTGCAATGGTTGATGGGTCAATGGTTCGAGAGAGATTTCCTTTTGAGGCCGCCAATGCGATATTGTCCAACTCATAATAACTGGCATGGTCAACAACAATTTGTGTGCTGTGCTGATCATCGATGATGATGGAAGTGGTGGCATACAAAATCTCAGGACTTCCTTTCTCAAGCAATGGAACCAGATTGTTGGCTTGCAATCTTTGTTCGGTTCCTTCAGCGGGAAGCCAATTAAAGCTGCTCAACTGAAATCGAATTCGATTGCCATTGGATTGTCCCAAATACTCGATGGATGATTGGGCTTCCGCAAAAATGGTTAGACAGCCCAAAACAAATAAAAGTACATTTCTTTTCATGCCTCCAATTTAAGTCAGCACTTTGCTGATTGTTTGGGAAGATGAAAAAAATTAATATGAAGGACAAACTTTTAACATTTGCCCGCTGTTGGGCCAAACCACGAAATGTACTCTGTCTTTTAAACCAGTGTGAGAAATAGAAATCTTGTCGGAGGTAGAAACACCTTTTTGTAACACGCGTCCGGTCATATCAACCAAACTCCAAGGACCAATCGGTGCCTCTCGGATGAGCAATTGATCGTTGATCCATTCATGTTGTATTTGAGACTTTCCCAACTCCTGTATACCTGCGGCATTGGGCGTGTTGTAATAAAAGTAAATGCTCTCGTGCAATTCCATGCTCCCTGTGGGAAAAATCCAAAAATGTAAGAAACCACTGCCTTCCGTTTGGTGAGGATGAGCGCTGATTTTGATCAAGGCATCGTATCCGTTGGGCAATGGATGCATATCATCCGTATTGGGCATGTTGGTAAAGCAAGTTGACCAATCGCATAAGATAAACTCCCAATTGGTAGGGCATGTGTTCTCTATCAATCGGTAACTTAAAAAGGCTGTATCATTAGCGAACAAAGGAGTAATGTCAATTTGATCAACAGAGAAGACATCTAGGGGTAGCTCTCTTTCAATAACACTTGGAGTGAATAAGAAATTTTGAGCGGAGCATGTCAACTGAATTGCACCAGATATTATAATCACAAAGAGTAACTTCATTTTGCTTTGGGTTTGTATTGCTCTAAATATCCTTGAATTTTATTTCGGCAGTATTCGGCCAGGGCTGTATGGGTCATTCCTTGGTATTCCTGCGCTGTAATGGCCTTGCCTACGTGTACATGGATGGGGTGAGGTTTAACCCAAAAACTGCCTTTTTTGAGTGCTTTGTCTGCTCCGAAAATCGCCATGGGTACAATGGGAATATTTCTTTTTTGAGCAATGATGAAACTGCCTTTTTTAAAAGTTAGAAGTTGTCCTGAAGTACTACGCGTTCCTTCCGGGAATGTAACCAAGTTTTTACCATTGCTCACCTTTTCAGCGGCCTCCTCCATGCTTTTGATGGCTTTTTCTCTGTTACCGCGATCAACAAAAATCATCCCCATGACTTGCATGTATTGCGCCAGTAACGGTACATATGAAAGTTCTTTTTTTGCTACAAAAAAGAGTCCTTTTGGAATGCTCCCAACTACAGCGGCTATGTCCAATTGTGAAAGATGATTGGCAATGTAAATGGATGGTATTTCAGGGAGTTTTTCTTCAAATTCTGAGGTGAATTTTATTCCGAACAAAAAGAAAATCATTGGAGCCCAAAGATGGTAGGCAATCAACTTTACGCATTGATCGGCCGGCAAAAATATACGCATCAATATTCCCAATAGTCCACAGAAAATGGTCCAAAGTAAAACGAGTGGCAAAACGATTATTCCTCTCATGCTTTTTGGAATAAATTATGGGCCATGATTTGGGCTTTTGCAA
>JBEISW010000259.1:0-3338 GCA_040375215.1 Crocinitomicaceae bacterium
GGTCATCCGTATTGTCACTGTTCTCAATGTTTTGTTTGCTATCAGTGATTATTTCACTACACCCAATTTTTGGATAAGTTTTTTGGTTATTCGTGTTGTCATCACAACCATCTTCTTTTCGGTTTATAGTTTTCAAGAACGGCTAGGAATCCATCCCAAATGGACGCTGTACATCGCCTATTTGGGGTGTATCGTTGAAAATTCATACATGTACAATGTTCTTGATGCGGTGACACTTCAAAAATTTACGTTTTCTTTTATTACAACTTTTATCGGAGCTGGGTTATTTGCCATATGGAATCTTAGACTTTCTATTATGGCCGTAATATTCAGTATAGCGCTAAATGCCATTTTGTTTGTTTTACTCAGTCCTTTAACCCTTAATGCATTCCTTTCCAATGGCGCATTTCTGACACTGATGGTGGCCATCTTTTCAATCATTCCCATACACACCAGGATGTCTGCATTGATCAAAGAAATCACTTATCGGTTTCAACTGGCGTCTGCAAGCAATGTCATCGCCGACAAAAACAAGAATATTCTGGACAGCATTGAATACGCCAAACGCATACAAGATGCCATGTTACCCGCACAAAAAGATTTGGACGCATTGCCTGTTGATTGCTTTGTTTTTTATCAACCCAAAGACATCGTTAGCGGTGACTTTTATTGGTTCAATGAATCTGTACAAAACGAAAACAGGGTCATGATTGCAGCCATTGGAGATTGTACAGGACACGGTGTGCCCGGTGCATTGATGAGTATCCTGGGTATGTCATCCCTGCAAGAGATTTATGCGAATGATGAACTGCAATCACCTCACCAGATATTGGATCAATTGCGAAAGAAAATCACCATCAACCTGAAGCAAACTGGTGAGATGGGAGAACAAAAAGACGGTATGGACTTAGGACTCATTCATTATTTTTCCGATGACAGAAGGCTTGAATTTGCCGGGGCCAATTTACCTGTTTGGATAGTGAGACAAAATGAATTGATTGAATACAAAGGAGATCGTTTTCCCATAGGGATTCATTTCGGAAAAGAGCAACCTTTCACCATTCAATCCATCAACTTAGAAATTGGAGATTGGATTTACCTTTTCACAGATGGCTTTGCAGATCAATTGGGTGGCGAGTTGGGTAAAAAGTACTTATCTAAAAACTTTAAAAAATTCCTTTTATCCATATCACATTTAACATCCAAAGAACAGCATGAATCCATTAGAACTGAATTCACAAATTGGAAAAATCAACAGGAACAATTGGATGATGTCTTGGTCTTTGGTCTAAAGATTCAATAATTAAAAACCAGTTGCAATCAGCAACTCCAGCGGCTTCCAGGGCAATTCGAAATGTGTACCGATGGTCTCATTGGTCAATGTTCCGTGGTACATGTACACTCCGGATTGCCAGCCCGCATGACCTCTAATAAGATTGGCTACACCACCTTCATCGCCCATTTGAATTAGGTCTGGAGCAAAGATGTTGCTCAAGGCGTAAGAGGCGGTTCGAGAAACCCGCGCCGCAATATTGGGAACGCAATAATGAATAACACCATGGCTTTGGAAAACTGGATGATCATGGTTGGTCACTCTCGAGGTCTCAAAGCATCCACCTTGATCAATACTCACATCTACGGCAACACTACCAAATTTCATGTTGCTAATCATGTCTTCAGTTACTACCATTGGGGTACGACCCTTGGTGGTATGAATGGCACCAATGACAACATCAGCGGCCTCTAGGGCGTTGCGCAATTCGGAAGGAAGAATGGTTGACGTCCAAATGCGGGTTCCCAAATCATTTTGCAAACGGCGCAAACGGTAAATATCGTTGTCAAACAATTTTACAGAAGCGCCCATACCAATTGCAGCGCGTGTGGCAAACTCGCCCACGGTGCCAGCTCCTAAGATAACCACTTCCGTTGGACGCACACCCGAGATACCACCAAACATTAATCCCTGTCCACCGTGAGTATGAGACAAATACTCAGCTGCAATTTGTACTGAAGTATAACCTGCAATTTCTCCCATGGCTCTAACAACAGGAAAGATGCCCGCTTCATCACGTATATAATCCCATGCAATAGCAGTGATTTTTTTATTGGCCAATGCCTGAAATAAATCCACTTTTTGCGCGCTCAATTGAAGTGCTGAAATAAGACTTTGTTTTCCGGGCATCATGGCAATCTCCTCCAAACTTGGAGGAGCCACTTTCAAAAGAATATCTGACTTAAAAACAGCGCTTTTATCATAAACAATTGTAGCGCCAGCCTCACTGTAATCATGGTCGGTAAACTTGGATTCCAAACCTGCATTGGTTTCGACAATCACCTCATGTCCATTGTTCACCAACAATCCTACACTCTCAGGCACCAAGGCAACACGACGCTCTTGGAAGCTGGTCTCCCTTGGAATACCAATGGTCAAGTGGTGTCGCTTTTTGGCTACTTCCAACATTTCTTCTTTTGGAGATAAGGCAGCCTCTTGGGCCAAAGCTGATACAAAAGATTTTTTTGGGTCCATCCTTCCTGATTTGCAATAAAGATACTGCATTTCGGAACAGCTGTGAATTGTCAGGGTTGGATTTTCCGTGAAATTGATTATTTTCGTGCCAACAAAAAAGCATTATGGCACAAAATCACAGCAAAGAATCATCACCAGTATTGTACACTATCATCATTGCAGCTGCTATGATGACTTTATTGTTTGTCTCTGTTAACCACAATACCAAATCCCCTAAAGCGGAATTGGCAGGAGATGTTTCTAATGTCACTGTTGTCGTAAAAGACACCACTGCTCAAGCGGATACTACTCATGCTGCTGCGGATACAACGCACGCTGAGCCAGCTAAGCACTAATTTCTGTTTTAGAAATTATCCAAATCCACGGGTCGCATTACGCCGAACCACTTCAAGATTTTCTCTCCCACTCCAGGAACGTTCACATGGATGATGTAGGTTCCTGATGCGATAGGAATATTCTTCCCATTCTTCAAGTCCCAATCCAAGCTCGTGAGCGGATCTGCTTTCTTGAACTGTCTGATCATCGTTCCATTCATGTCGTATATCGTTACCACACACTCCTCGGGCAAGTTGGTAATCTTTACGCGGTTGTCCAATTTACTGGTCTCATACAAGCTGAACGCATAGTATGGATTTGGAACAACATTGATCATGTTCAAAGCATCTTCTGCTGTCGTTGCATCTCCCAACACGGGTGCAATGCCCTTGGTGCTGAAGCGGTACAATGGTCTCCATGTATTTTGTGCTGTGCTCAAGTCGTTCACATCTCCGCTGTTGTAACGGAACTTATCATACGCCTGGGCTACACGCAA
>JBEISW010000364.1:0-1840 GCA_040375215.1 Crocinitomicaceae bacterium
AGTCCCCATGGCCATAACCGCGTTGCTGCCAATATTGATTTTTAGTGCAACAAAAATTCTAACCGTAGAAGCTTGCTACAAGGGCTACAGTGACCGTTTTGTATTTCTTTTTCTTGGCGGCTTTCTTCTGTCTCTGGCTTTTGAAAAATGCGGATTACACCGTGTTTTGGCAAAAAAAATATTGAACAAATCGGGCAATTCCAATCGCTCCGTTCTTTTTGGATTCATGATTACCACCTATATCATTAGCATGTGGATCAGCAATACGGCAACCGCAATAATGATGATGCCACTAGCAGCGGGAGTGATTCATTTATTTCCAAAGGACCCTCATTTTCACCGCAATTTGGTATTGGGTATAGCCTACTCCGCGAGCATCGGAGGAATGGCAACTTTGATGGGTTCTCCCCCCAATGCTGCGGCGGCAGGCATATTATCTAGCAGCTTTGGCATCGAAGTCAGTTTCTTAACTTGGCTAAAATGGGGCCTGCCTTTTTCATTGGCATTGTTATTTATAGGCTATTTCATATTGTCCCGACACATGCCCAAATCCTTCCGCTCTTACAGTTCCATGGAACATGAATTAAAGCTTGAACAAAACAAACTCTCCAATGACCAAAAGAGAACGCTTGGGATTTTTGTAGCCGTTTGTATCTGTTGGATTTTACAAACTGGCTTATCTGTATTTCTTGGAGAATGGTTCAATGACACCGCCATTGCTTTGATTTTTGCAGGATTGTTATTTGTCTCATTGAACAACGATCCGCTTTTAAGGTGGGAAGATACCTCTCAATTGCCCTGGGGTATTTTGCTCATGTTCGGTGGGGGGCTCACCATGGCCAATGGCCTAAAAGAAGCGGGATGGATGAATTGGTTGGGAAATGTTTTTGCGGTATGGAGTTATGGACAGTGGAGTCTTTTGGTACTGATTATTGCCATCAGTATTTTACTAACTGCACTCATGAGTAACCTGGCCATGGTTGCCGTTTTCATTCCCATCGTTGCCCAGATTGCGACCGAACTTCAGTACCCCATTCTGGGTATTGCAATACCTGTTGCTTTGGCATCAAGTTGTGACTTTATGTTTCCCATGAGCACACCACCAAATGCCATTGCCTACTCTTCTGGGCATGTCAGTGCCTCGCAAATGTTTAAAATTGGATTTCTGGTTAATGTTGCCGCCTTTGTTCTGCTCGTCGCCTGGATGTCCTGGATGGGCTAACGTTTTACTGCGTAAACGATTTTTTTTGTTTCAAAAAAAGGATCAGAGAAATCATTGGATATTTTGTACTCTTCTACAATATACTGACTTCTAACTTGAGCTATCTCCTCCTTTAAATCACCACCTTTCAAACAAATCAAACCATTGGGTAAGGCATTGCGCTGCTCACCAGAGTATTTCCCTTTGGTCCACAATAAAAGCTCTGATAAAGGAGCCACTGCCCTGCTAACAATAAAATCAAACTGACCTTTCACTTCCTCAACGCGGGCATGCTGGGACGTAACATTGGTTAGCCCGAGGGATTCTTTGACACCTTCGACAACTTTTATTTTTTTTCCAATAGAGTCTACCAAATGAAAATGGACATCCGGAAAGAAAATGGCCAATGGAATACCCGGAAAACCACCGCCTGTGCCTAGATCTAGAATTCTACTACCTGGTTGAAATCGGATATACTTGGTAATGGCCAAACTATGCAAAACGTGATGAATCACAAAAGAGTCCATGTCCTTGCGGGAGACAACATTAATCTTTTGATTCCAATCATCATACAAAGCTTTTAATTGGTTCAACTGATCAACTTTCTTATCACTTAACTCAGGCCAATACTTAAGGAAC
>JBEISW010000331.1:0-2369 GCA_040375215.1 Crocinitomicaceae bacterium
CTTTTTCCAACAATTATATGATGATAACATAATCTTTGCAATCAATGTTAAAAATACCTTGTGCATTTTGATCAGCATCTAAAAAACAACCCATCGCCAAGTCTTCAGCCAATGTTGTAGTTCTAAATTGATCATAGACAACCTTTGCCGCTTTTTGATCTTTTAAGGTATTAAATGTCCATAAAATGATATTCGAACGACTCATATCGGCAACTTGTCCATAAACCAAAATGGTTCTTAAAATCGACCAACTTTTTGCATGTTCCACAACCATTTTTTCGGCCTCCAATTTACTCCAACCATAATAAGACAAAGGTTTTGCCTCATCGGTTTCAGTATACATAGGTTTGGTTCCATCGAATATAAAATCTGTGCTCAAATGCACCAAATGGAATGTCAATTCTGAACTTAACTCAGCTAAATGTTTTACAGCATTCACATTCAATAAATCACATTGTTCTTTCTTAAATTCACAATCGTCAACTTGAGTCATCGCGGCGGTATGAATCACCACAGATGGTTTGTATTTCTCAAGAACTTCTCTCACATTTTGCGGATCTGTAATATCCATTTCTTGATATACATATCCTTCTTTTGAGGGATGTCGGTTCATTCCTTTTCCAGTAGCAATCAATTGTATATGCTCTTTTTGCAAATACAAATCCGTTAATTTTTGACCTAAAAGGCCATTGCTACCAGTGACTAGAATTGTTTCTTTTCCCATAATATTGAACCTGTCAAAGTTCTTATCGAAATTCTCAAACAGCAAATCGAGTTTTCCCCCAAAATTTCAAACCTTTGTGTACCTTTGCACCATGAAGTTTGTGACCTATAAAAATCAACACGCAACTGAGGTTGGAATCATTGTAAACAATCAGATTTATCCTCTGAATCAAATAGACAATCAAATTCCGTCTAAAATGTCGGATATGCTATTAGATTGGGACAATCAATTGCAGCGTTCAAAAGAAGTTGAATCACAAATTTTATCAGGTAAACATTCAGAATTGGCAACAGCTTTAGAAAGTGCTGATTTATTGGCACCAGTGCCAAATCCTACAAGTTGCAGAGATGGTTATGCATTCCGTCAACACGTAGCAGCAGCGCGTAGAAACCGCGGTGTTCCTATGATTGCTGAGTTTGATCAATATCCTATTTTCTATTTCACCAACCATAATGCCATTATGGGCCCTGGAGAAATTCCTTGCATGCCCGACCATTTTCAAAAGCTTGATTTTGAATTAGAAGTGGCTGTAGTGTTAGGAAAAAGAGGCAGAAATGTGAAAGCTGAAAATGCCGATGACTTCATTGCTGGTTTTATGATCATGAACGATATGAGCGCAAGAACACTTCAAATGGAAGAAATGCTCTTGAATCTAGGTCCTGCAAAAGGCAAAGATTTTAGCACTGTCATTGGACCTTGGTTGGTTACACCAGATGAATTAGAAGCCTATAAAATCCCTTCAAAACCAGGACATGTTGGAAATAACTACGATTTGAAAATGAGTTGCCATGTGAATGGTATTCAAGTGAGTGCTGGATCTGTTGGCGATATGGATTGGACGTTTGCTGAAATTATCGAGCGTTGTGCTTATGGTGCAGATATTTTCCCTGGTGATGTCATTGGTTCAGGAACAGTTGGTACCGGTTGTTTCTTAGAATTAAATGGAACTGGCTTATTGAACGATCCTAATTTCAAGCCTCAGTGGTTACAAGCTGGAGACATAGTTACGATGGACATCACTGGCCTTGGTCATTTGAGCAATGCCATTGTGAAAGAAGAAAGTGATTTCTCTATCTTGGCATTGAAGAAAATGAATTGATTTCTAGAATCCGTCGCCGTCAAAAATATTGCCAAGACCGCCCAAAATACTGCCTTCTTCTTTTCTACCTCCTGGCTGAGCATAACTCAAAATTCTACTAGCCAAGCGACTTACTGGTAAGCTTTGTAACCAAACTTTGCCTGGACCCCTTAATGCAGCAAAGAAAAGTCCCTCACCACCAAAAATAGCATTTTTAATGCCCTTAACCATTTGTATATCGTAATCAACTGTTGAAGTAAAAGCCACAATACAACCTGTATCTACTCTCAACACTTCACCATGTGCCAAATCTCTTTCAAGTATGTATCCACCAGCATGCACAAATGCCATACCATCTCCTTCAAGTTTTTCCATGATGAAACCTTCACCACCAAACAAACCTGTACCCAATTTACGCTGGAACTCAATGCCAACGCTCACACCTTTCGCAGCGCATAAAAAAGCATCTTTCTGACAAATCACCTTATTGCCTAGACGCGATAAATCAAGAGGAACAATCTTTCCAGCATAGGGCGCAGCGAATGCAACCTTTTGCTTTCCATAACC
>JBEISW010000011.1:0-20700 GCA_040375215.1 Crocinitomicaceae bacterium
ATTGTTTTCTATTGTTTCGTTTGTTATTGCAGTATCTAAGGAGATGAAAGGCGATCTGATTGATATGGGAATGCCCAGTGACAAAATTTTGTATTCGCCCTGTGGTTGTCAAGTGGAAATTATAGAACCTTCTAAATTTCAAGATAGGCGAGGGTTTTTAGCTGTTGGAGCTCTTGTAAATAAGAAGTCGCCAATCAATCTTTTAAAAGCTTATTTGGAAGCGCAAAAAAGAGGTTCTCAATTTCAATTTTCAATAGTTGGAGATGGTCCGCTTTTGGATGAGTGCAAGAATTTTATCATTCAAAATGAATTGGAAGATAGGGTGGTTTTACTAGGAAATCTTACGCATGAAGAGGTACTGTCAATTATGCAAAAGCATGCCGTCTTTGTTCAACATTCCGTTAAAAGTCAGGACGGAAATAGAGAGGGGACACCCGTTTCAATATTGGAGGCTAGTGCTATGGCAATGCCAATAGTGAGCACAAGACATGCCGGGATACAAGATGTTGTAATTCATGAAAATACTGGTTTTTTAATAGAAGAGCAAGATTTTGTAGCAATGGGAGAAAAGATGTTTCAATTAGAAAAAGATACACAGTTGTGCCGAAGAATGGGTTTGGAGGGATTCAAGTTTATAACGGAGAACTGGACATCTTTTCATCATTTGAATAGAATAAACCAAAGAATTCAGGAGATATTTTAATGGCTAAGCTTTTCTTGATCCAAATTGGTCAGTATCTGTTAAAGCCAGATTCTGGCGTTTACCAAAAGACGATGTTTATGTATCATTCATTTTCTAAAAGATGGGATGTGAAAATTGTAGGTTTTGGTCGAGGAATTTCAGAAAGATTAGATCATATTGATTGGCACAATTGTGAGGGTCTTAATGTCTGGGAAGAAGTTGATCAATGGATGACATCGAATATTAATGTTGAGGATGTGGTTTTGCTTCGTTATCCTTTTGGGTCTCCCGCACTTTTAAAGTTAATGCAGCGCTGGGGAAGTCAAATATTTTTTGAACACAACACCAAAGAAGAAAATGAGGCTGTTTTAACCCAAAAAAAGGCATGGAAAGCCTCAAAAATCCGGTTTTCTAGATCCTATTTACATTACACCTGGAATACTTGGATAACATATAGCACAGATGAATCATTATTTGGTGCAGAAGTCCTGTCATATGCTCTTGGGGGTGTATGTGTAACCCATGAGATTGCTAATTATGAAGTTTCTCGTTTAAATGGATACTCAACGTTTGTTCTTCCCAATGGAATTGATTCGGTGTCAAAAGTCATTAAGACACCTGAATGGAATCGTCGTGATTTGAAAGTGGTGATGATCATTGGCTCTTTCTCTCCTTGGCACGGCATAGAGAGAGTGGTTAGGAGTATCGAGCATATTCAAAAAGTTGGGATACATGTAGAATTGGATATTATTGGACTAAATGACATTTCACTTTTCGAAGTTCAGGATTGTGATTTTTTTAAGGTTAAATTTCTAGGAATTAAATCTGATGAAGAAATCGAGAACCTAATGTCAAATTATCATATTGCTTTTGGTTCACTGGGGTTACATCGCATAGGTTTACACGAAGCTTGTCCACTCAAAGTTCGTGAATATTGGTCCTGTGGATTACCTGTTATTTTGTCATTTCAAGACACTGCCTGTATAGAGCATCCGGAGATGTCTGAATGGATTGTTCAATTGGCATCTGATGAGAGCCCTGTTGATTGGCAAAGGGTGAAAGATTATTTGGATAAATTGTATTTAAAACCAAATTGGAAAAATCAATTGATTATTGATGCTGATAGTTTTTTGAAATATGATCAATACCTGGATAGTTTTAACGATTTTATATTTCAACGTCTCAAAATGAATAGGCTAGTTGCACGTCAAGAAGGTTTATGAAATCAGATCTTTCTTGATGATGGGGGTTATGCCTTTCTATTTTTATCGCCCATCTCCAGGATTGATATTGGTATTGTGCAATGAGAAAGGTTCGCTTTCCTCTTCCGCTGTAAGCTGGGATACTCATCCCTCCCTTTAACTCTCTGTCCATCATGTATATTCTCAAATCCCAATCGGGGATGGCAAAGAAGATTTGCCTAATTACAATTTGCCAGGATTTGTTCATCGGCTTCCAGTCGTATTCGATGGCACTGAGCCAACCTACTGAATGATGAAGAATGTGTTGTTCTATGCGACAATGGGCTTTGCTGTTTTCATCTATTTTCCATTGCCCATCGCATCTCCAATGGTGAGACATTTCTGAATTTTTTCTCGCTTGATACCTCAAGTAAAAAACGTGGTACCTTGTTGGTGAATAGTCCAGTTGCGTGCTCAGTGTTTGTTCCTTTTCATGAACACTTTCCCATATCCCTTTGCTGTTTTCTTGTTCAACAGAAATTAAGCCTTTCCATTTTTTATGAAAGAAGATTTGATGCACATAAGTTATTTGTTCCTCAACTAAAATTGTTGATTGGTCCACTTGGTAAGATAGACGGACCCACTGATTTTTCAGTATAGGTTGTATCCAATGGGCAAGGAATTTTAATTGATTATTTTGCCAACTCGCCTCTGCTTGTAAAATGCTTTTATCCAAAGACCAAGATACATTTAGAGCTTGGCAGTTTTTACTTTTATCCAATGTGCTGAGATCGTAATAATGGTATTGAATGTTGATTTTTTTCCACTTCCAATCAATAGAAGCCCATCTTTGTTTAGATTTTATTTGATTCAGCTTTGTGTTCAAATCAATCGCTATTTTCAGGGTGATGGATTTGAATGTACTTGAAAGTCCTGCGCCTCGCCAATGCCGATTGGGAATGCTTGAAGTATATGGAACAAAATGTTGCTCTTTGGCCATTAACGGAGCTACATTCCAAGAAGTTGAATTCATGAGATTATTGCTAAAGAGCAAGTGCAATGGTGTTTGCGGCAAATAATCACCGAAGATGATGTGAGAATTTTTCCGTTTCAGCTGCACAAATCCAGAGGTGAGAATTTCTTTTTCATTGTTGTTGTTGGATACAAAATGGTGAAATCCCCAGCGAAAGCCATTTTCACTTTTTCCTTTGTAACGAATATTGTATTGAGGTACAATGTTCGCTGTGTCAATTGGATGTGTAAAATCTTTTCCAGTTAAAGTAATGCTCTGATCAACGTACTTGGGTTTCTGCCAGCACGGACCACACAAGAGAGAAGGCATTATACTATCCCATTTTGACATTTCAACCCCCTCTATTCGATACAACTCTTGTAAGTTGGCAATACAACCATATTCATTTCTATAGTTTGATATGGCGATTTGGAGGTCAATGGGCAGTTGTTTGATTTGAAGGGGACTGTTGACGTTGATGGTTGGGCCATTCCAAAGTTCTAATCCATTTTCCTCGGACAATGCTGCGTTGTATTGATCTTCAATCATCGTCGTGTCTTGCAGTTGCGAGAATCCAGATCTGACCATTAAAAGGAAAATGCCATTAATCCATATCGATTTCATATAACTGGGATAAGGAAGGTAAGAAGTAAGGTTGGGTGATCAGGCAGATGTTGGATTGAAGTTTTGTTCGTTTGTTATTTAGTACAATCCAGCATTTTGTATTCGGCCATTGTATTCCCCATGCTATTTCCCATTGCCTGCTGAGCATGAGGCGATGTTGCAAGAGAAATTGCGATGGAAGAGATGTAAATTGCCAGAGAACCAATTGCAGTTCGTGCTTTGCGGAGGAATTCAGCACAACTTTGAAGGAGTGATGGGGTGATAGGTCAGCGGATAGGTTGCTGTTGCTCCAGCTCCAATGATGGAGGTATTGAAACTTAAATTTGGTGTGTTGGTATTCAAAACAGAAATTGGATTGCCATTGTTTCCTGATGTTGTTCTCTGGGAAACGTTCATGCAACACAATCAGTTCTTGAGACAAATGGGTGAATTGGCCCAATTGAATCTGACTTCCTGCTTGCAATTGCTTGGTTTGAATCAGAGAATATTTCTTTATTCCACCGATACTCCAAAGTGATAGTTTTTTGAGGTATTTGCGGTAGCCCAGGAACAAATCGTTGAGGTTGGATTGCAAATGATGGTTGTTGGCCATCATTTGAAGGGAAGAGTGTGAATCATTTTCGCTGTTAGCGTATACATTCATCAGGTTGGGTTGTAGGCCCTGACCCTGTCCACAGATCCAGCAAAAAAGGCCAATAGCGGATAAACGCGCGTGTTTTTTCATTGGGCCAAACTATAACCATCATTTTTTAGTAGAAAGTTTCATATAAGGCTGTATATTTGCATCCCTTTTGGGAGTTATTTGATTCCCAAATCCGGATGTGGCGTAATTGGTAGCCGCGCCAGACTTAGGATCTGGTGCCGTGAGGCGTGGGGGTTCGAGTCCCTCCATCCGGACAAAATATGTAACATAAATACCGAATAACTCGGTATTTCTTTTTTTAAGACTATGCAAATCTCCCAAAACAACATCGACGCATTAAATGCCGAAATCAAGATTGACATTTCAGCTGCGGATTATGCACCAGCTGTGGAAAAATCTTTGAAGAACTACAGAAAGAATATGCAAATGCCTGGTTTTAGACCTGGTCATGTTCCTGCGTCAGTAGTAAAGCAACGTTATGGAAAGGCTGTTTTGGCCGAGGAGATTAACAAGATGTTACAAGATGCGGTTTATAAGCACATCTCTGAAAACAAACTTCCAGTTTTGGGTAATCCTATTCCTAAGGAAGGAGATGACGTGGGCGATTGGGACAATCCTGGCGATTTTTCTTTCACTTACGAAATGGGATTGGCTCCTGAAATCGAGGTGAACTTGGATAAGAAAATGAAATTTGATTTTCAAGTCATTGACGTAAATGACAAATTGATTGATAAGCAAATTCGTGATTATGGTCGTCGTTTTGGTAAGATGTCTAATCCAGAGAAGAGCGGTGCAGAAGATTTGTTGGATATCACAGTAAAGTCAGTGGATGCCGATGGCAAAGTCATCGAAGGCGGTATCAATAACAATGCAACTGTCACCATTGAAGATGTAACCGATGCCAAAACATTGAAGCAATTGGTTGGATTGAGCAAGGAAGATACGGTTGTTGTGAATCCACATCACTTGACTGCGGATCATGAAGCTTTAGCTCGTTTATTGGGCATTACCCACCATGATTTGCACCATTTTGAGGGCAATGTTCAATTGACCATCAACAATATCCACCATGTGGAAGTGGCTGAGTTCAATCAGGAATTGTATGATAAATTATTTCCTGCTGGTACTGTAACCAATACTGAGGAAATGCGCGCCAAGGTTCGTGAGAATATGACTGAAGTTTTTGCACGCGATGCCAATTGGATGTTCAAAAGAACGGCTGCACGTCAAATCAGTGAGGCCATCAATCCTACTCTGCCTGATGCTTTCATGAAGCGTTGGATTGCTTTGAGCAATGAGAAGCCATTGACTGAAGAGCAAGTTGAAGCAGAGTACCCATCTTATGCGCAAGGGTTGAAATGGCAGTTGATTGAGTCTAAGATTATCGAGAAGAATGAGATCAAAGTAACCATGGAAGAAGCTGTCGATCATGTGAAGAAGCAATATGCTGAGCGCTTTGCACAATACGGTTTGCCAGTTGAGGATGATCGTTTGGAAACCATGGCCAAAGAATTGTTGGCCAAGCGTGAAGAGGCTAAGAATGTTTACGATTTGTTGTTTGAAGACAAAGTGATGGAATTCATCAAAGCCAATTGCACCATCAATGAAGTGAAGTTGCCCTTTGAAGAGTTCTTGCACAAGGCACAACACATGAACTAATTGACCTTGTCCATGGAATATAAATTTGATTTGTCTTGGGCACAAAACCAGGATGCCAATGATCCACTGAGATCTTTCAGAAATCAATTTTATTTTCCCCAACACAACGGTCATGATGCCCTTTATTTTACAGGAAATTCTCTGGGCCTCCAGCCTAAGGGAGTTAAAGAGGCCATTGATCAAGAGTTGGCAGATTGGGCTCAATACGCTGTTGAAGGCCATTTTGAAGCCAAAAATCCTTGGTTCAGTTATCATGAGCCCTTTGCAAAATGGATAGCGCCCATTCTTGGCGCCAATGAAAGTGAAGTTGTGGTGATGAATCAACTGACGGTGAATCTTCATCTGTTGTTGGTTTCTTTCTATCGCCCGCAGGGCAAACGCAGAAAAATATTATTTGAGCACAAACCTTTTCCATCAGACCATTATGCTTTTGAATCTCAAGCCAAAATGCATGGTTTGGATCCCCAAGATGTAATGGTGGAAATGCAGCCAAGAGCAGGTGAAACCTTGCTCCGCACAGAAGACATCATTGCACAAATTGAGTCTTGTGGTGATGAGTTGGCAACGGTTTGTTTTGGTGCAGTGAATTATTACACAGGACAATGGTTTGATATGAAAGCCATCGCTGCTGCAGCGCATGCCGTAGGAGCTACATGTGGTTTTGATTTGGCCCATGCTGCCGGAAATGTTCCCGTGCAATTGCACGATTGGGACGTGGATTATGCTTGCTGGTGCAGTTATAAATATCTGAATAGCGGTCCAGGCGGAGTTTCTGGGGTTTTTGTACATGAAAAACACCATAAGTCTGATTTAATTAGAATGGCCGGTTGGTGGGGACATGATAAGTCAACGCGTTTTTTGATGCAGCCTGGTTTTCATCCTATCCCCTCTGCTGAAGCTTGGCAGTTGAGCAATGCGCCCGTGCTTTCTATGGCCGCGCATCGCGCTTCACTGGCGTTGTTCTCCAATACAACCATGCGCGACCTGAGAGCAAAGTCTCTGAAGCTGACTGGCTATCTTGAGTTTGTTTTGCAACAGGTTTCACTCTTATCTGGACAAGCCATGGAACAGGTCACGCCCACCCAGCCAGAAGCAAGAGGGTGTCAAATCAGCGTTCGTTTATTGGGCAAAGACAAAACCATTGTTCAACAGTTGTCTGCTGCAGGTATCATTGTGGATTGGAGAGAACCGGATACCATCCGTTTGGCTCCCGTTCCATTGTATAACTCATTTGAGGATGTTTGTCTTTTAGGACAAAAAATGGTCGAGCTGTTGCAGCTTTGATATTTTCTTTTTTTTGTTATATTTGAGCATGATCAAAAACCTTTTGGCTTTTTCAGCCCTGACCCTTTCTGTGCTTTCTGCAGCATCTCAAACTCCAGGTAGTTTGGATCAAACCTTTGGTGGAACTGGACAAGTGATTGTCTCTCCCGTTTCAGTTGAGTCCTTTGACAATTGTCAAGCCGTAGGCGTGCAAAGCACCGGAAAGACCGTTTTTTGCGGTGTTTCAGGCAATTGGTCCAATTTTGAAGCGACAGTGGGACGTTTGAATGTAGATGGAACATTGGATGCTTCGTTTGCTTCCAACGGTGTCTTTATTTACAACAATACTTTGGGTGGTGATTTTATGTATGACCTAAAAGTTTTGAATGATGACAAAATATTGATCTGTGGTGCAACGTCGCTTTCTGCTGCCAACACGCAGTGGGCAGTTTGGCGTCTTTTGCCAGATGGTGCATTGGATGCCACGTTTGGTGTTGGGGGTGTAATGCAATGGGACATTGAAGGCGGTGAAGATTATTCAAGGGAAATTATTGTGCAGAATGATGGTTATTTGGTGGTTGGTGGTTCTATGCCAGCCGGCTTTTCCATTGAGAGAATTGTAGTAGCCAAGTTGGATTTGAATGGCGCTTTGGTGCCTTCATTCGGAACCAACGCTGGATATACAATGTTTACAACCAATGCGCAAGATGATGTTGTGTCGAGAGGTGCAACTCTGATGCCCAATGGCAGTATTTTCATTGTAGGTTCAAGTTATAGCATGATGGACAATATGGATCATCCTATGATTGCTGTATTGGACAATGCCGGTGCACCATTGACATCTGTGGACGATGATGGAATTTGGATAGACCCTGCTTATGGACGCTACTACCGCGCTGTTTACCAGAACGGTCACGTATTGGCTTGTGGCAACAGAGATGGCAGTGAATACAATTTCATGTTAGCAGCGCATTTGGCTGATGGCAGTTTTGATAACACATTTGGCTTTGCAGGTGTTAGTATTTCGGACAATGACAATATTGATGTATTCTATGATCTTACCATACAAGGTGATGGGAAAATATTGGCATGCGGGACAACAGGGCAAGGAGGTTTTGGCGGTTCAAGAGATTTTTGTTTGATGCGTTTCAACGCGGACGGAACGCTTGACTTGGATTTTGGTACCAATGGTTTGGTTGTAACAACAATGGCCGCCGGTTTCGAGGATGCCAATAGCCTTGCATTGACCAGTGATTTTAAAGTGGTTTGTGGTGGTTTTGTGCAGCAAGTCAATAATGATTTTGCTTTTGCGCGTTATCATTTGGGCACTGTTGTTTTGGTGGATGGATGCACTGATGCCACTGCTTGTAACTACAATCCAAACGCTTCCAACAATGATGGCAGTTGCTATTTTGTGGGGGATCCTTGCAATGATGGGAATATGGCCACCTTGAATGATGTTTACAATGCGAACTGCGAGTGCGCAGGCAGTGTTACAAGTGTTGAACGATTGGAATCCGTATCAATTGCGCTATTTCCCAATCCGGCCAAAGATGTTTTAAATGTCCAGAATTGGAAAAATGGTCACGTTGTTATTTATGACTACCAAGGAAGAATAGTTATGGATCAACAACTTCAAGACAATGTGATTGCTGTGAAACAATTATCACCCGGTATTTACCGCATATTGGTAGACGGTCATAGCATTGCCTGGGTGAAGGAATAATTACTTTCGCATCGCTTCTACAGGATCTAAATTGGCAGCAGACCATGCTGGCAATATTCCCGCTATCAAACCGACAATAACGGAAATACCAATTCCCATAAAGACGCGGTCGATGGGTAGGATGAAGGCCATTTCAAATGCAGCGTTTAGTCCAAGGATAGAAACATAGACCAATCCCAATCCCATCAATCCTCCCATGATGCAAAGGGAAATGGCTTCTGTGAGAAACTGTATTAAAATAAAAACTTTCTTGGCCCCAAGTGCTTTTTGAACGCCAATCAAATTGGTTCTTTCTTTGACACTCACAAACATGATATTGGCAATGCTGAAAGCACCTACGACGATGGCAAAAATGCCAATGAACATTCCGGCGGTATTGAAAACACCAACAATTTGATCCAACACATCGCTAATCATCTTGGCTTCAATGATGGAGAAATCATTGTCACCTCCAGGTTTGATTCCCCTAATAGATCTAAATTGTTGAATAACTTCACCTTTCAAATCATCTGCATTGGACGTGGATTTGGCCTTGATCATGATGCTTCCATCTACCTCTTCTACGTTCATCCATCGGATGGCGTATCCAACAGGCACGATGATGGTTTGATCCATCCCATTGCCAAACAACGACGCTCCTTCTTTTTTCATTTGTCCAATCACCCGCAGCTTTAATCCCGCTATGGTAATCTCCTTGTCCAAAGATTCTCCTTTCCCAAACAATTCCTGCGCTACTGTATATCCGATGATGCACACGGCTCTTCCACCATCACACTCATGCTCCGTGAAGTATCTTCCTTTGTCAATTTTAACGGTTCGGGTTTGGTTGTAATAAAAGGTAACACCATTGACCCAAACATTTTCTAAATAATTCCCTTCAAATTTTGCAGTTTGTGATGTGCCTGATTCATAGGCCAATGCCTGAGCGGTGGTTAATCTAGCCTCCAATTGGGCCATGTCCTTGGTGGAGGGCTCTCTGCGCGACATGAATTTCCACCACTCATATTCTTCCTTCCCATCTTCAGGTCCCATGGGCCATTTCTTGATCATCATGACGTCAGAGCCTACCGACTCCAAACTTTCACGCATGTCCTTTTCCATGCTATCTACAACAGCTAAAACAAAAATGATGGAAAAAATCCCGATGGTAACACCCAACAGGGACAAGATGGTCCGCAGCTTATTGCTGACCAATGCTTGAAAGGCCATTTTAACGCTTTCCAGAATGATTCTCCAATAAGTGCGCATGTTGCGAAACTAATCGACAAAGCCTTGTAAAAAGCAATATAAATTGCCAAACTTTGTTGTTAGGCTTTTGTTCATGAAAAAGGGTTGGTTCATTCTCTGGTTTTGTTGTGTTGCAGCGTTGTTGCAGGCGCAATCAGAGCGAGACACCCTCATCCTGGATACGTTGGCCATAGACGCCCATGGTTTTGTATTAAAGAGCGATACCATTACCATTCCAGACTCTTTGTACCAATTGATTCCCAACAAAGCCATGCTGATTGTTCCCAAATCATTGGATCAGTCTCAATTGAAATGGAACTACAAACGATTGCCTTATCCAACGGAAATTGGACAATACAAACCCTATCAAAGAACCAGTTCCACCTTTCGTCCGTCATACTTAGGAGAAAGATTGAATGAGCCATCAATGAGTGGCGTGTCAGATATTATTCAATCTGGTGCATTGACCCGAACCATTCAAATGGGAAACAACCAAAACCTGAGTTTACAGTCAGGACTTAATCTTCAGTTGGATGGACGAATCAACGGTGACTGGCGAATCAAGGGTCAACTGTCAGACGCGCAGCTACCCATGCAGGCAGGAGGTTATTCCTCAAAATTGGAAGATTTTGATGTGATGAATATTGCGTTGTATAATAAGACCACACAGATTTTAGCCGGGGACTTCACTATTCAACAAAGGGAAGGATATTTTATGCGTTACTTCAAACGAGGACAAGGGCTTTCTTACCAGCACAATAGCAATGGATGGAAGACAGATGTGGCGCTGTCCTTGTCCAAAGGTCGGTTTGCCCGCCAATCCTTCACTGCCAACGAGGGCAATCAAGGTCCCTATCGATTGCAAGGAGCCAATGGAGAAAGTTTTATCATTGTATTATCTGGTACAGAGCAGGTGTATATCGATGGTGTTAAATTACAACGGGGCCAAGACAAAGATTATGTCATTGATTACAATGCAGGGACTATCACATTTACACCTTCCAGACAATTGACCAAGGACAAGCGCATTGTGGTGGAGTTTCAATATTCAGACAAGCAGTACTTCAGGCCTTTGGTCACTGCAGGTGCAGAAAAGAAATGGGAGAAACAAAAGATTTATTGGCGGTATTTTAATGAATGGGATGCTAAGAATCAACCCTTGCAGTTGAATTTGTCTGATTCATCTCGTTATCTTTTAAGTCAATCTGAAGATAATGTAGCTCAGGCCTATGTGGATGGATCTAAACCTTGGGAAGGACCTGTTGTGGGTGTGGCTTATTACAAAAAAGACACCTTGGATTTTGGGTGGGTATGGGAGGTAAGTCAGGATACCGCTCGGCAATTGTATCAAGTGATTTTTAGTTTTGCAGGTCAAGGCCAAGGCAATTATGTGGAAGCGGGATTCAATGCAGGAGGGAAGGTTTACCGTTGGGTGGCTCCAGTATGGGATGGTGAAAAATGGGTGAAGCAAGGCAACTACATGGACAAGGCGCAATTGACAGCGCCAAAGGCATTGCAGATGTGGGTCATGGGATACCAATGGAGTGATTCTACAGCGCAGGGAAAATGGTCATGGGAAAATGAGATGGCCATGAGTCACCAAGACCTCAATTTGTTCTCATCTAAAAATGATGGAGACAATCAAGGCTGGGCCATGAAAAGTGCGTTGGGTTGGGAGAAAAAAAGAATAAGGACTAAAGTTGACTTTGAATACAACAGTGTTTTTTTTAATCGAATTGAAAGATTTAGAGAGGTTGAGTTTGAACGCAATTGGAATTTGTTGGGTTTGAATTTCAACGGTGATTTCAGTTTGATTGGTGCGGAGATGACTTTGGAAAATGAGGGCAGGTCAGTGATGGTAAGAGGTGAACAGTTTCAATGGTCCAAAGAATATGCGGGACAAAGACTGAGATGGGGAGGTTATCCTTTGAACAAGAAAAATGTGACATGGAAATGGGACGGTTGGGCTTTGGCCACCAAGGGAGTGAGGAATACCAGTTTTTACCGAAACAAGAATCGCTTGGATTGGACACCAGGAAAGGCTCGGTTGTATTGGCAAGATGAATGGGAGAGCAACAAAGGTGAGATGGGTGCAGGACCATTGCCTTATGTCTTTTATGATTTTTCGGTTGGCGCAGGAACCAAGGATACCACACTAAAGAAGTTGGTTGTTTTTTACCGCAACCGGTTGGATCATCTAACATCGGTTCAAGAACAGCGCTTGCAAAGAGGTGCAAGAGCTGAGCAATGGGGTTTGGATGCCGCTTGGCAATTGACTTCTGGATGGAGGGTCAATGCCATTGTTGCGCAGAGACAGTTGATGGTATTGTCTCCTGAGGTGTTTAGCGGTCAGCCAGAACGCAATTGGGTGGGACGAGCGGGCTCGCAATGGTGGAGTGCAGACAGAATATGGAACATCACCAGTTATTATGAACTGAGCACGGGTTTGGAGCAACGCAAAAGTTACATCTATGTGGAGGTGCCGCAGGGCCAGGGAAATTTTGTTTGGAATGATTACAATGACAATGGAATAAAAGAGCTAAATGAGTTTGAAATGTCTGCTTTTGGTTACGATGCCAATTACATCAGGACACAAGTTCCCAATAATGATTTTGTGCCTGTACATGGACAGAAATTGTCTTTGACCATTCAGATGAAGGGGAATAGGGACCAATGGAGAGGTTGGAATTATCAAGGAAGTTTGGTTGCGGATCAGCAGACCTTGAACCGACAGTGGTTGGGATGGAAAACCTTTGAAGAGGGAGATAGTATTTTAGTACAACAGCATCTTACGTTGAGAAACCAGTTGTTGTATACGACAAAAGATGCCCAATGGACATGGGGAGTGCAATACCAAGAAACAGCTACATTGAATGCATTGTCATTGGGCTATGAACAAAGGGCTGATCGTTATTGGGCACCGCTTGTCCGCTATCAGTTGAACAGCGACACACAAGTTCAGCCCAGTTTTAAGCAAGGGGTAAAACAAGTGGCCAGTGATTTTTTGGCCGGACGCAATTATCAGATTCAATACCAAGAGTTGGAAATGGACGTTGTCATCACGCACAACAAGCATGCGCAGTTGATGGTCCAACCCAAATGGAAAGAGAAACAATTGCAAGGAGAGTTGAAAGAGAATTTGCAAGTGATGGAATTGCCCGTTCAATTCAAATGGAATGAGTTGGGAAAATCCGTTAGTAGTATTGAGATTGCATGGCATCAATTGAATTACACAGGGAGCGGATATTCCACTTACACTTATGATTTATTGGAGGGGCTTCAGGCGGGAACCAATTGGACATGGATGATGCAGTACCAGACCATAGGCGGCCGATGGCAGTGGACATGGAACTACCAAGGCAGAAAATCACCCCAACATAAGGCCATTCATACTGGGCAGATGGGAATTCGGTTGGCGTTTTAATTATTTTCCATACAAATAATAAACTGAAAATGAGTCAATTATAATTTCATTGTTGAAAAGTCTTGGTAGAATAAAAAAAAGGTATTACTTTCGCACTCCGTTTTTAACGGATAAACTGTAACGACATGGATACTTTAAGTTATAAAACATTGTCTGCCAACAAAGAAACTGCAAACAAGCAGTGGTTGATCGTAGATGCAGCAGGAGTGAACTTAGGACGTTTGAGTTCTGAAGTAGCTTCTTTATTAAGAGGAAAGCACAAGCCATTGTTCACACCGCACGCGGATTGTGGAGACAATGTGATTGTAATTAACGCAGATAAAATTGCGTTGAGTGGAAAGAAATGGGATGAGAAGGTTTACATCCGTTACACAGGGTATCCCGGTGGACAACGTTTTGCTACCCCAACAGAAATGATGGCTAAGCACCCAACAGCTATGGTAGAAATGGCTGTGCGTGGCATGCTTCCAAAGAATCGTTTGGGCAGCGCGGTTTACCGCAACTTGTTTGTTTATGCTGGTTCAGACCACAAGCAACAAGCTCAACAACCAACAGAATACAAGATTAAAGGATAATATATCGGTATGGCAACTACCCAATACACCAATACTTCAGGTCGTCGTAAATGTGCAGTAGCACGTGTTTACCTTTCTGAAGGAACAGGAAACATGACCATCAATGGTCGTGATTTACAAACTTACTTCCCTTCATTGGTTCTTCAGTACAAAGTGAATCAACCATTCACCATTACTGAGAACATCGGTAAGTATGATATCAAAGCTAATATCGATGGTGGTGGAATTACTGGTCAAGCTGAAGCATTGCGTTTGGCCATCAGTAAAGCTTTGATTGAGATTAACCCAGAGTGGAAATCTTCATTGAAAGCAGAAGGATTAACAACGCGTGACCCACGTATGGTTGAACGTAAGAAGTTCGGTCAGAAGAAGGCACGTAAGCGCTTCCAGTTCTCTAAGCGTTAATCGCAGAACTGGGACATTGTTTAGCATCCAAATTCGCCGGACTCACCCTAGGGTGGCTACCGGCGAATTGATTTTAGAGAAAGTAAACAATTATAAAATAAAATGGCAAGAGTTAGTTTTGACGAGCTTTTGGAGGCCGGAGTACATTTCGGTCACTTAAGCAGAAAGTGGAACCCCAACATGGCTCCTTACATCTTCGGTGAGAAGAAAGGAATCCACATCATTGATTTAAACAAGACAGCAGTTAAGTTAGACGAGGCTGCTAACGCGATGAAACAAATCGCGAAGTCTGGAAAGAAAATCCTTTTTGTAGCAACAAAGAAGCAAGCCAAGGATTTGGTTGCAGAGCGCATTTCCGCTATCGGAATGCCTTTCGTAACAGAGCGTTGGCCTGGTGGAATGTTGACCAACTTTGTAACCATCCGTAAGGCGGTTCGCAAAATGACCAACATTGAGAAAATGGAAGTGGACGGAACGGCTGCTACATTGTCTAAGCGTGAGCGTTTGCAATTGACACGTACACATGACAAGATGTTCAAAGTATTGGGTTCTATCTCTGACATGAACCGTGTACCTGCAGCTTTGTTTGTTATCGATGTAATGAAAGAACACATCGCAGTTGCTGAAGCCAAGCGATTGGGTATTCCAGTATTTGCTATGGTTGATACCAACAGTGATCCTCGTAAAGTAGATTTCGCTATCCCGGCCAACGACGATGCTACCAAGTCTATCTCTAAAATTTTGGATGTAGTCATTGAAGCCATCGCTGAAGGTTTGACAGAGCGCAAGTCTGAGAAGGACAAGAATGAGGATGCACCAGTGGCAGAAGCCAAAGCGGAAGTAAAGGCAGATGCTAAGCCACGCAAGCGCACACCAAGAGCTTAATCGTTTCTTTTAAAAAATATTATTATGAATATTACAGCAGCAGACGTAAATAAATTGCGTACCATCACCGGAGCCGGTATGATGGATTGTAAGAAAGCATTGGTGGAAGCCAATGGAGATTTTGATGCGGCCATTGATTTGCTTCGCAAGAAGGGTCAAAAAGTTGCAGCCAACAGAAGTGATCGCGATGCTACAGAAGGCGTTGTATTGGCTAAAGCTACATCTGACAATACACGTGGTACCATGTTGGTTTTGAACTGCGAGACAGATTTCGTTGCTAAAAACGAAGCATTTGTTGCAGTGGCCAACACTATTTTGGATATTGCTATAGCGCACAACCCAGCTACATTGGATGAGTTGAAAGCATTGCCATTTGCGGACAGCGGAATGTCAATCAACGACAAAATCACTGAAGAGATTGGTAAAATTGGTGAGAAGTTGGATTTGTCTTACTTCGGAACAGTGAACGCAGGAATGGTATTTTGTTACAACCACCCAGGAAACAAATTGGCTTCTGTAGTTGGTTTCAACAAAGAAACTTCTGCAGACGTTGCCAAGGATGTAGCGATGCAAGCTGCTGCAATGGCTCCAGTTGCTTTGGATGAGAATTCAGTATCTGAAGAGATCAAGCAAAAGGAGTTGGAAGTAGGTAAAGAGCAAGCTATCAACGAAGGCAAACCAGCTGAAATGGCAGAAAAAATCGCCATGGGACGTTTGGGCAAATTCATGAAGGAGAATACATTGTTGAACCAAGAGTTTATCAAGGACAGCAAATTGAATGTATCTCAATACATGAAGTCAGTAGACAAAGATTTGACGGCGACAGGGTTTATCCGTTTCGCATTGGGATAGTCTAAATAAATTTTTAGAAAAAGTAAAAGGGAATGGCGAGAGCTGTTCCCTTTTTTTGTATTAACAATTTGCTTTTGGAATATAAATTCAGAAATTAACACAAGTATAACCTTTTTTGAGGTACTTTTATGTTGAATTTTTTAATTGACATTTTATGAACAGAATTTTATTCATGTTGGTGGTTTTTATCTCAAATGCTGTGTTGAGTTTTGCCCAACCCAATATCACCTCCTTTTCCCCTACTTCAGGGGCTCCTGGTGATGAGGTGACCATCAATGGAAGCGGTTTTAATACCATTGCGTTGAACAATGCAGTATTCTTTAACGGGGTGAAAGCCGATGTTAATTCAGTAACCTCTACCCAATTGAATGTGACCGTTCCGCT
Organism: Crocinitomicaceae bacterium; assembly: GCA_040375215.1. Classification (GTDB taxonomy): domain Bacteria; phylum Bacteroidota; class Bacteroidia; order Flavobacteriales_D; family Sanyastnellaceae; genus CAMCTV01. The sequence goes on from JBEISW010000011.1 coordinate 16,543, forward strand.
GGGTGCTTCACATGGTGAAATTACAGTTGTTGATTTGCCAAACAATAAACAAGGCACATCCAATTTGTATTTTACACCAACTTTTAATCCAAACAAAGGATCTACATGGACGACCAATGATTTTGAACCGGTTGTCAATCCCGCTGGATATGTTGGATTGTTTGTGGAGTTTGCGGATTTGAATGGAGATGGGAAATTGGATATGATACAATCCAAGACCACATCAACTGCGAGTTTTAGAGTTTCCAGAAATGTTGCTACCCCAGGAATTTTGACCACAGCTTCTTTTGCTACAGCCGAATTGATTGTCAATACAGGGCAAACTTACCTGGAAGCTTTGACTGTTGCAGATTACAATAACGATGGAAAGTTGGATGTCATTACGGCAGGTTCGGCAGGTGGAACAGGCACAACGCTTACAGGCACTTTATCCATTTATATCAATAACACCACAACTGGAACGATTTCATTTGCGCCTCCGGTGACCCAAACGTACAATATGAGAAATGGAACTACCTGTGCAGGTCGTGTGGGTGGCATAAAATGTGAAGACTTGGATGCGGATGGTTTAGCAGACGTCGTGATTTCCAACAATCAATATGATTTCAATGGTAATGCCGCGAGTAGTTGTAATTCGACTATTATTGGTGCATATTTTAAAAATCTTTCAAATTCAGGAGCTACAGCCATAGGAACAGCTAGTTTGATTAATGTAGCTTCTTATGCTGCCCGAGACAATAGGGTTGTTCAATTGGAAATTGCAGATTTGAACCAAGATGGAAAAAAAGACCTTTTGTTTGGTGTACGCACCAAAACATTTGTTTTAAAGAATATTGCAACAACAGGGAGCTTAGGTGCCAATAGTTTTGTTATTTCTACTGTAGCTCTTTTGGATGGTGATAGAGGAATAGGCGTTGGTGATTTGAATGGTGATGGTTTATTGGACTTGGCTTTGGCAAGTAGAACTGGAGATATCTTGAGGTTGTACCGCAATACAAGCACAAATGGTGATTTTAGTTTTGCCACAGCCATAACGTTTGCTATTGGCGGTGACCACAATACAGTGAACAACCAATCTATTGCTATTGGCGATATTACAGGTGATGGAAGACCAGAAATTTTCTCTGGTGCAAGTTCGCCAAGAATTTTGTTGAATAGAGTGACAAATTCAGGATCGGCCTGGACAACGGCATCTTTCTCTTCATTGAACAATATTGCATTGGCAACAAATGCAAACGCTTGTAAAATTGTCGACTTGGACGGAGATGGCAGGTGTGATATTGCAGCTATTACCGGTAATAATGGAAATATTGTGAGCATGCGCAGAAGCCGACCCATTCCTGATATTTCAGTAGGTACTTTGGCCTTGAATTATTGCCCTGGAGTACAAATTTCGGTGCCTTACAATGCTTCTTATTCTTTGAGTGTGGGAAATACGTTTACAGTTCAATTGAGTAGTGCAACAGGTTCTTTTGCCACTCCTACCACAATTGGCACTTTGACTTCCTCCGCAATCAGTGGTTTTATTACTTGCACCATTCCTGCTAATGCTACTGCAGGTACGGGATATAAGATAAGAGTAAATGCCAGTATCCCAGCCGTTACAGGCATTGCAAACAATGGTAACATTGTTATCAATTCCAATATTGTTCCTACTGTGGCCATTCAAGCATCTCAAACGTTGGTCTGCTTGAACAGTGCTGTCAGCTTTACCTCCAACTTCAACAACACAGGAGCCAATCCTACTTTCCAATGGTACAAAAATGGAACCCTTCAAGGTGCCACAGGAAATAGTTTCACAGATAATAGTCCCTCCAGCGGGGATAGCTATTATGTTGCTATGAATGCCAACTCAGGTTGTGCTGTGAATAATGTCAATAGCAATACAGTTTCGTTGAACGGGGTGAATCAAGTTACTCCATCAGTAACCATTCAAAATACGCAAAATACCATTTGCCAATCGACAACATCGGTGAGCTACACGGCAAATCCTGTTAACGGCGGAACCAATCCAGTTTACCAATGGATAAAGAATGGTGTAAATGTTGGAACCAATTCTTTGACATTTACTGATACCAGCCCATTGGAGGGAGACCAGGTATCTTTAGAAATGACTTCCGATGCGTCATGTGTTACCAATCCTCTGGCTGTAAGTAATACACTTACTTTGTTGTACTCCGCGTCAACAGTGGTACCCACGGTTACCATTTCAACTTCGCAAACCAATATTTGCACCGGGGTTAATCAAGTGGTGTTTAATGCCGATTTCTTCAATGGCGGTTATTCTCCTACTTTTCAGTGGAGAAGGAATGGAACCAATGTCGGTACCAATTCTGAGCAATTTGTTTTGAGTAATCCAGTGAACGGGGATCAAATTTCATTGTTCATGGTTTCTAACGCAGACTGTGCAACACCAGCTTCAGTTACCAGCAATACCATAACATTAACCACACAAGGAGTGAGTACTCCGGCTATTTCTGTTTCAACACCGATTACCAATCTTTGTGGAGCTTCTTCTATTACCTACACAGCCTCAGTAACCAATGGCGGTAGCAGCCCAGTTGTATCTTGGTTCAAGAATGGAGTGTTGGTATTAGAAGGTGTCAATACTTTGGTATCTAATAATCCAGTTTCCGGTGACCAGGTGTACGCTACTTTGACGTCCAATGCAAGTTGCTTGACCAGTTCAACAGCAACATCCAATACCGTAACCGTAAATGTTCAAACTGTAATTGTTCCATCGGTGGAGCTGGTACTTTCACAAGGAACCAATCCCAAGTGCGCTGGAACAACGCAGCAATTGAATGCTATAGTAACCAATGGTGGCTCAAGCCCAATTTACTCCTGGTTTAGAAATGGAACACTATTAGCCAATCAGAGCACAGCCTTCTTGAGCTCCAACACCTGGGTAGTGGATGATGCAATTTATTGTCGAGTGATTCCTAATAATTCTTGTCAATCCATAAGTGTGTTATTTACCTCTGATTTTGTTGTAGATGAAAACACACCGAGTATTTTTTATTTAGACGCTGATGCTGACGGATTTGGTGATGCGGCACAAACAATATCCGATTGCGGTGCACCTCAAGGTTATGTAGATAATACGTTGGATTGCGATGACAACGATGCCAATAGTTTTCCAGGTAATATTGAAGTTTGTGAGAATGGTATTGATGATGATTGCTTGAATGGAGATGAAATTTGTCCGCTTCCCGGATGTATCGATCCCAACGCGTGTAATTATGATTTCACTGCGGGAATCGATGATGGATCTTGTGTTTATCCCACAGCAGAGATTTGCAATGGTTTAGACGATAACTGTGATGGAGAGATTGATGAGTTTGTTACCAATACATACTATGCAGACAACGATGGCGATGGATTTGGTAATGTAGACAATTTTGTTTTTTCTTGTGATTTGCCTTTGGGCTATGTCGATAACACAGAAGATTGCGATGATGGGAATTTTACCTACAATGATGCTGATGGTGATGGTTTCGGAGTGGGTGCTCCCGAGGCATGCGGAAGTTCATATGAGAATACAGATTGTGACGATTTTAATGTAATGGTTTTCCCCGGACAATTAGAGGAATGCAATCAAGCAGACGACAATTGTGATGGTGAGATAGATGAGGGTTTGCCTTTGACCGATTATTATTTTGATTCTGATTTGGACGGTTTTGGTGGAGATTTGTTTGGAGGGTCTTGCATCGATCCTGGTTTGGGTTATACCACTCAAGGAGGTGATTGTGATGATTTAGAATCAACAGCCAATCCTAATGGAGTCGAGGTTTGTGAGAATTTGATTGATGAGGATTGTGATGGAAGTGATTTGGCTTGCACAATATCAGGTTGCACCAATCCAGCAGCCGTAAACTTTGATCCACAAGCAACAGAGGATGATGGCAGTTGTATCATCGAGGGATGTACAGACGCTACCGCTTCAAACTATGATGCTACAGCGAACACAGATAATGGATCATGTATCTACGCAGGTTGTACCAATCCTGCAGCCGTAAACTTTAATCCACAAGCAACAGAGGATGATGGCAGTTGTATCATCGAGGGATGTACAGACGCTGCCGCTTCGAATTATGATGCTACAGCGAACACTGATAACGGATCATGTATCTACGCAGGTTGTACCAACCCAGTAGC
>JBEISW010000318.1:0-2584 GCA_040375215.1 Crocinitomicaceae bacterium
ATCTCCATTAATAACATCATGGGTCCCCAAGAACGGCAATCGCTCTTGTTGATTACAAGCTGCAAAAATGTAAACTATAAATACAAAGAAAAATCTAATCCGCAGCATGTCTCTTTTTATATCGCGCAATATCCACTTCCTTTTTTAACAAGGCTATATCCTCAATGATGCTTTGCATGTGGTACTCGGTGTTACCATATAATCCTCGGATATGCCCTTCTGTATCCACCAATCTGAACCTGGCTTCCTTTGACAAATCTTGAATAAAAAAACTCTCCTTCTCAATGGCAGAAATGACAGTGTCATCAGCCATCAAGAACTTCCACTTTCCATCAAATTTATTGTACTTGGTTAATCCTCTCAAATAAGCTTCAACTTGATCTTGATTCAAAGAGTCTGGTTTTCTAGAAATCACTACCAGTCCAATGTCTGGCTCATTGCGGTACTTGAAATTAACGTTCAGCAATCGCTCTGTAATTTTCCCAATGTGATCATCCGTCAAATCATAAAAGCAGGCCAACCAAACCTTGCCTTGCAGCTCATTCAGTTTGAAAGGCTTAAAGTTTTCATCCAACAAAGTAGCATTGGAAACCTTGTGCTCCAGATGCACTGTATCACCTTGCAAATGAAATGCGTCATAGTAGGGCAGCGTATTGAAATGATGCTTTCCCATTACCCCAAAAAATATTACCCAAATGAGTGGGAATAAAAAAAGTACACCGATGAGTAAGGTGTACTTTTTCCAATTAGATGATTTCATGCTTATTAAACCACTATCTCCAAGTTGAGTTCAATTCTTGAACAGAAACTCCTTCATAAAGACCAATAAAGATCAAATAAAGAATGAACAACGCATATGGAAGCAAAATCACATACTTCAAACTTTTCTTTTCATCACCCAAGTGCATAAAAATTAAAACGATGTAGGCAGCTTTAACCAAAGTCAAAACGATAAATCCCAATTTGATAGTTTCCCATGTGATGGTACCATTGCGCTTAAAGAAAACACCCATGAATACCTCGATGATAGTAATCACTGTCAACAAAACTGTGACATTGTACAATTTTTTACGTATTGCTTTACCTTCCTCATTCGTATGAGAATTGTTAATAGCGTAGCTGTCGTTTACAATTAAATCGTCTCTTTCCATGATCTTAAGATTATACTAAATAGAAGAATGTAAATACAAATACCCAAACCAAATCCACAAAGTGCCAATACAAACCAATCTTCTCGATGGTTTCATAATGACCTCTTCTGTCAAACTCACCACCCAAAGCCATCAACCAAACGATGATATTGATAACTACTCCTGAGAATACGTGAAAACCGTGGAATCCAGTAACAAAGAAGAAGAAGTTTGCATACTGCTGCTGAACAGCATATTCATTCTTGTGCATATTGGCACCAAAAACAACTGTTTCACTAGCCTTGGCTTCCCATAGCTTTTTACAATCCTCGCCAGTCACTTTAACCTTACGGATATCCTTACCATCCTTGAGCTCCAAAACATACTTATTAAGGATAAGCGCATCAGGATGCATACTTGCAGCATCAACATGCGCCTCAGCAGTAGCTGCCTCAGCACCGTGTGAAGCGTGAGCATCGTGACCATGGGCATCGGCTGCAGGTGCTGCATGACCGCCTTCCAATGCATGCTCATAAGCATGACCAAACTCAGACTCCATGTGAACCCAATCTCCACCATTCAAAGTCATTTGTACCTTCTCACCGTTCTCCATTTCACCGGTAACAGTTAATGACTTGTTCACTTGGAATCCACCACCCGAACCATGAATAAAGTGAGACCACTCCCAAGCTTGAGAACCTAAGAAGAAGAATCCACCGATGATGGTGTAACCCAACCATTTGATTACTCCAGCTTTATCTCTTCTATGACCTGCTTCTACAGCCAAAACCATGGTTACAGAAGAAATAATCAATATGAAGGTCATCAAAGCAACGTACATCAACGGGTATGATCCGTGCAACATAGGTAAAGCCTCAAATACTTGCTCTCCAACAGGCCAGGGATCTGAACTACCGTGACGAATCACGCCATATGCAGTCAGAAGTCCTCCAAATGTCAATGCATCTGATACTAAAAAGTACCACATCATCATTTTACCGTAAGAAACGCCAAATGGTGAGGCATTACCACCCCACAATTCGTCTTTAGTTAAATTTTGTGTATGTCCAGCCATGGTTTATGGTTTTCGGTTGCAATGTTAAGCATAAATCCATAAAAAAAGAAAACCCTTGACGAAATTAATCAAGGGTTTTTCCACGTTGATGTGCTCAACAAATTTTTAGTAGATGAAAAATAGAAAGGCAAACAAATAAATCCATAAGATGCCCATAAAATGCCAATACATTCCATTGGCATAAAGAGACATATAATTCACCTGACTTAAAGCACCGATTCTCAAACGATTAAGATTAACTCCAAGGTAAATCAAACCAAAAAACAAGTGAATCAAATGCACATAGACCAACACACTAATCAACGCTCCTGAGGCGTTAAAAGTGGACATCACTTCCGTTGTTTTGGATTGTGTATGATTAACATCAGATTCAGCATAA
>JBEISW010000280.1:0-3035 GCA_040375215.1 Crocinitomicaceae bacterium
CTACAGGAATAGGTCCGTCCGTGCGTTCCATGTGAATGACCTTTTGGATGATATTGGGACGGCTTTGATCGATGAAACGAACAAACTCAGACAGTCCCTCTGTACTCTCAAACAATTCCCCTTTGAAGCTTCCGTCCTCATTGGTCTCACGGCGATCCGTTAATCTGATTTTGATTCCTTTGTTCAAGAAAGCCAATTCGCGCATGCGGTTGGCCAATGTATCGTAGTTGTATTCTAATACATCAAAGATGCTGGCATCTGGTTGGAAAGTAACGATGGTACCTTGCTTCTCCGTAACACCATCTTCCTTGACAGGATAGAGTGGCTTTCCGATAGAATATTCCTGAACATATACTTTTCCACCGCGGTGAACTTCGGCTCTAAGCAATGTAGACAATGCGTTAACGCAACTTACCCCAACGCCGTGCAGACCACCGGATACTTTGTATGAGCCTTTGTCAAACTTACCACCCGCACCAATTTTAGTCATTACAACCTGGAGTGCGGATACACCTTCCTTGGCGTGCATATCAACAGGGATACCGCGACCATTGTCCTCTACGGTGATGCTGTTGTTTTCATTGATGGTAACGTAAACGGTATCGCAATAGCCAGCCAAAGCCTCGTCGATGGAGTTGTCCACTACTTCATACACCAAGTGGTGTAATCCTCTAGTACCGATGTCTCCGATGTACATGGCAGGGCGCATGCGAACGTGCTCCATCCCTTCCAAGCTTTGGATATTGGCGGCGGTATAATTGGCCGAATTGGGGTTGCTTTCACTCATGGTAATAACAATAAATATTTGTTTGGTTTTTGTCGTCTAATAATCCCTTGTAAAGCTTCATTTACAAGGCTTTCAAAGATACAATGCTCCTGAAAAAAAGGCATAAAAAACGGGGGCCTAAACCCCCGAATCTTGTTCACATTTCATCAACAAATACCAGCCTTAAAAAGACAAGGCAGCACCCAGTTGAAATAGCACCCGTTGCTGGTCATAACCATTCCAAATCTGATAACGCTGAGAAACAGTGTTGTAGACCTTGGCCCATGCGGCAATTTGCTTGTTGTACTGGTATTTGACCTCCAAATTGGCATCCACAAAGCCACGCATCTTTTGTTCACTGATATTGCGTTCATTCCATTTGAGCCCTTCAACTGTCGCTGGCTCAGTGGTCAATGAATCTTGAATACCCAATGCATAGCGATCTCCGATGTAATGCACCTGCGCTGCGATGTTCCATTGATCATTGAACTTGAAACGTCCTGTAGCAGTTCCCTTCCAGGTAGGCAAGTTCCAAGCTTTGTTGGAGCCTTCTACTTTGTAGTAATAATAATGTCCAATCAAATCCCAATCCCAATGTTCGCCACTGCGCATCATCCAACGGGCGTGCGCATCGATGCGATCCATGTTGCCATACAACACATTGAATCTGTTGCCATAGGACGAGTTGTAATCATTGGCAAAAAACATTTGGTTCTCGTACCTGTTCCAATTGGCCCCCAACTCATAACCCATTTTTGAAGAGATGACTCCATTGATACCGGCATAAGCCTCGAGCTTATTGTTTCTGTTTTTCAATAGTGGATTGGAAATGACAAATGGATTTTGCTCCATCAAGCTATGAAAAGTATTGAGCTCCACCCCGCCTTTTACACCGGCATAGGGTAAAAACAAACCATCCAGAATATTCCATTTCAACTCCAACTCAGGATAGAAATTAGCGGGTTTCTCGGCATTGGGTTCGATGAAAACACCCATGCCTACTTTCACCCGCAAATCATTCCAAACGGTGTAAGCACTGGGTTGAAAACGAATGATCATGTTGTCCTGCTTGCGTGATTGAACCAATGAATCATCCGCAGTCAAAGCCAACGCGAGTGCATTGTAATTCATTCCATTGCCTGTGAAGGCATTCCATTGGAAACCTAGATCTACTGCAAAAACCTCTGTCTTCACCATTTTGCTCAATCCAACATTGGCATCCAACCACTCTTCCTGCTCGCCCCATTTACCTGTCCCATGATTGAATCGAAGTCCACCATTGTAATTCAACTCAGTAGAGTCTCTTGAGAATTTATCTATGGCAACGGAACCGCCCATGGTTTGCCACAATTGACCAGCTCCCACGGCTTGCACCAAAGAGTCTGTCAAACCCGAAAAGGCATTTCCATAAAACTGATTGACGTTGCGGGCATAATTGGCTGCGCCTTTGATACTGAAATGATCAAAGAAATAACGGCCATACAATTGCCCTCTGGTCTCGCTGTAATTGCTTTGTACAAAATTGCTATCTGGGACAACACCTCCCTGACTGCTCAAATGATAAATGCGTGTACCCCAATCACCTTTTTTGTTTCTTCCTGATGAGTAATGCGCATCCACAATGGGCGTTACGTAATTGCCCATACCAGCAACGATGTAACCATTCTGCAAATTGGGCAGTTTGTCAATCACATTGATTTTGGCAGCTGCCAACTTCTCAGGATCCTGAGTTGATACAGCCGCCGTAGGAAGAAATGAAAACTTAATTTTTTCCATTTTCGACTTTTGCTCAATGATGGCTGGATTGGAACTGATCTTTCCAGCATCGCGCAAGCGAATCTTCAACTCCCCATCAAATTCAGCACTTTGCACCATTGAGGTGTCCACCTGTGCAAACAATGTCGTTGTACATAAAAACAACAACATTGAAACGATATTCTTTGCATTATTCATTGTTACCTCCCTCTTTGTTTTCGATTACAGGACTGCTTTCTTCGATGTTGATTTCTTCAATTACCTCTGGCTGCTTAAGTTTCTCTGCCGCTTCAGCTTCTTTTAATGAAATGATTTCAAGTTTAGCCTTGGCCTCGTCTTTGATTTTTTGATCTTCAACGTTGGTCTCTATGGCTTCAATAGTAGCGCGTGCTTGGAAGAAGTCGGCCATGCCAATGTACACATCCACCAAAAGCAAGAAGGCTTTGTTGCGGGGCTCCGCAAATCCACCAAACTGATCCACCATGTCATAAATCTCTGCCTCTGCCATTTCAAA
>JBEISW010000147.1:0-5912 GCA_040375215.1 Crocinitomicaceae bacterium
CACCCCAAGAAGTGGCCCATAAAAAGTCTTGCACGCCTTCCTTGGTTACGAATTTCACATCAAAAGCATTGGCAAAATTTTGACCCAAGAAATGTGATGTTCCTGCCTGCAAGGCTTTACCGTCTTGCATCAAAGCCTCGATGCACATGGTGTCCACCGCTCCAGCAAATCTTTCGTTGGCGGTTTTACGTCCTTTGATTACGGGCATCGCCATCCAATTTTCGGCGAAGTCAGCATAGACGTCCAACATTTTTTCTGTTTCTTCAATCGCTTCTTGTGCGGTTGAATGCGCTGTGTGGCCTTCTTGCCAGAGGAATTCAGCAGTTCTTAGAAATAGGCGTGTGCGCATTTCCCAACGAACCACATTGGCCCATTGGTTTATTAAAATGGGAAGGTCGCGATAACTTTGAATCCATCCGCGATAGGTATTCCAAATAATGGTTTCACTTGTTGGACGGATGATTAACTCTTCATCCAATTTGGCTTTTGGGTCAACTATAACAACGCCGTCTTCGGTCTTCAAACGGTAATGGGTAACCACTGCGCATTCCTTGGCAAAACCCTCCACATGCGCCGCTTCTTTGCTCAAATAAGACTTGGGAATAAGTAATGGAAAATAGGCGTTTTGGTGCCCAGTATCTTTGAACTTCTTATCCAAAGCTTCTTTCATTTTTTCCCATATCGCATATCCGTATGGTTTGATGACCATGCATCCTTTTACTTCACTGTGCTGCGCTAGATCGGCCATCACGACCAATTCATTGTACCACTTGGAATAATCCTGTGACCGGGGGGTAAGTTTCTCCGCCATTTTTAACCTTCTTTCAATTAATTGCCTTCAAAAGTACACGATATTTTTCATTACTTTTGTTTGTGACGAAAGATGTGTAAAAACACGGACAACATTGCTCCGATAATTTATCATCTTGCTATTACGTTAATGCGATGATCTCCATGAAAAAAATACAATTCTTGGCTTTGTTGGGTTCGATGATTGGATTTTCATCTTGTATTTCAATACAACCAGCATCGCAATCCACATCTTACGAATTTGACGAGGCCTATTGGCAGCCTGGTGAACATTTTGGTGAACCTCAAGATCTTTCCGCACAAGATTTGAAAAGCGAGAATGGCGAAGATTATTATCGCTCAGATAGTCCAAGAAGAAATTCCTACGCTCCTGGTTTGAATGGCGAAAATGAATACAACAGCATGGGAAGCATGGTACCCATGTGGGATCCCATCATGGGATGGCGTTTGGGGTATCAGAACAATCAAACGCTCTTGGGTTGGGGGCTGAACAGCAGCATAGGTATCAATCCTTACGGCAGTTACACACCCTATTATTGGAACGGTTCTGGTTTCAATAGTTATGGAACTTATCCTGGTTATTATTCCAATTATCCAGGGATGGTTTACTCGCCCTATCTCGGATATTCCCCATATGGGTATGGAGGTTATGGATATGGAATCAATCCTTGGGGATACGGATATAACGGCGCAGCAAGCGGTTGGAATAACCCTTACAATAACAACTATGGATGGCTCATTAATGATAACCATCCAACGACATCAGTTCCAAGGCCCAATGGCACATCAAGCATGGGCAGCACCTTTGGTCAAATCAACCGCAAACCCAAATCAATGTCTCCCAGTCAAGCACAGCCAAGGAAGAATCTGATGGTAGAAGCCTTGGAGAATGTTTCAAGACAAACTGTTGGAGGTAGTCCCAGGAATAATGCTGATAAATTAGAAAGAAGGCAAGAAAATTTACAACGTGCTGGCCGAGTGTTGGAGCAAGTCGGCAAGGTTGTAGTCAGTGATATCAATGGAGGAAGTTTGCAGCCATCTTCTGGAGGAAACAGACCCGCAGGGCCAAGTCATTCTTCCGGTGGCGGAAGTAAACCTGCACCTTCTACCTCACCGGCCCGAGGTTCAGCGCCTTCTTCCAAACCCAGTAGCACTTCTCCCAAGCGTCCATGAGAAGTATCTCTTACCTTACACTTGTATTAAGTTGTTTTTTTGTACAACTTGCTAGTTCACAGTCTTCATTGGATGTCTTTCGTTTGATTGACGATCACCCATTTGTTTCGGCTCGTTCATTTGGAATGGGCGGTGCCTATGGAGCCGTCGGAGCAGATCCCAGTTCGGCTTTCACTAACCCCGCTGGTATGGCTGTTTATCGCTCGGGTGTGATGGACATGGGCGCTCGACTGATGCTTGATTTTAATACGGGAAATTGGGAGGGGCAGAAGCAAACCACTGGCAATGTTCAACTTCCCATCGATCACTTTACCTATGTAAGAAATTATGCATCCAAGTCCCGCGATTGGCGCTACTTCAATGGTGCTTTTTCTTTTGGCAATGTGGATTTCTATAAACGTGATATCGCTATTGATTTTGAAACCAAAGGCAAAAGTTTATTGGATGCAATGGCATTGGGAGTAAATGGTATTCACGGCGATTCATTGTTGTCTTATTACCCATTTGATGCAGGTTTGGCTTGGTACACCTTCGGAATTGATACCCTGCCAGGAACAGTGGATGAATTTTATGCCAATTACGGTGGCGCAAGCACCAATGTCGTTCAAAAGCGAAGCATTTCTGAAGTCGGAAAAAAGTGGGATTTGAATTACACTTTTTCTGCCAATTTTCGCGATCAACTCTTTATCGGTGGAACAGTTGCCCTGCGCAACATGAGTTTCGTTCAAGAAATGAGTCATCAGGAAGAGTATCCTGATCAAGGAAACGATATGAAGAGCATGATCTACGATCAAAATCTAGACATTAACGCCTCCGCTTTTCAATTGCGTTTGGGTTTGATTTATGTGCCCGAGTTGTTCCCTTGGCTGCGTTTGGGAGCAGCTTTTCACAGCCGATCCAATTATTTAGTGCGGGACCAATTCTCCACCTCGATGGTTACTTCATTTGCCAACAATGATTACAATGCCACCTCACCCATTAATGAAATAGAATACCTCATCAATACTCCGCAACGTTTTCAATTCAATTCTGCTGTTAACATAAAAGACAAAGGAATTTGGACCTTGGATATGGAGACCGTGAATTTTGGCGCTGGTCGAATTGACCCCAGTGAACAAGGTAGTTATGCCTATGGAGCAGAGAACGCAGCGGTCAGAGGCATGGGTATGACATCTACTATTGTCAAGACAGGAATGGAATTCAGATTGAACCAAAATTTCAGAGCCCGCTTTGGAGGGATGTACCAAACCCGTCCTTATGATGACGCCTCTTCACGTGCAATGGGCAATGTGGGCATGGGTTATAGAAGTCCCAACTTTTTCTTTGAACTTGGCGCTGGTATGCATTTCCAATCCATGGCCTACACCTTGTATGATTTGCCAGCCGACCCAATATCGGGGGCAACGGCTATGTCTAGAGCTTCTGTTAACGCGCAGCAATTTGTTCTGCAATTTTCTATCGGTTGGAGAATTTCAGAACCCGTAGATAAGAAAGATGAATATGAGGAGTACAACATTCCTCCGCCAGTTCCCGTAGATCCTTTTTGATTAGCCAATCTGGTGGCCCATCTGATCGCGCTTTGCGTCAAGATAATTCGCGTTGTGCGGATTGCGGTTGTTGGGCGAAGCAATCACGTTTTCAATATGAAATCCCATGGATTGTAATGCTTCAATTTTTGCTGGATTATTCGTGATGATGTTAAAGGCTGTCAATTGCAATTCTGTTAGAATTTCTTTGACCAAATTATAATCACGCGCATCCGCAGGATGGCCCAAAGCGATGTTGGCTGAGACGGTATCATGACCTTGGTCCTGCAAGGCATATGCTTTGATCTTCTCGTTAAGTCCAATGCCACGACCTTCCTGTCTCAAATACAATATCGCTCCTCCGTGCTCCTGGATGTATTGTTGGGCATGATGTAATTGATGTCCACAATCGCAACGTAAGGAACCCAAGGCATCACCGGTGAGACATTCGGAATGACTGCGAATGGTGGGTGTAGTTTTCCAATTGTTGTTCAATAAAACAACATGGGGATGGAAGTCATCTCCATTGGGAAAACTGATTAGGGTAAATACCCCAAATGCAGTTGGCAGTTGTGCAGAAACTCTTTGCGTCATGCGGGCGCAAAGATAGAATCAATTAATGTTTGATGCGAATATTGTTTTGCTCTTTGACAAACACCACCACCAAAGCAGCACACAGCATAAAGATTCCGCCCAATACAATGGCGTAAATGGCGTGCCCTTCAAAAAGGTATTTTACCATTGGTCCGCCAAAAATACCGTTGACAATCTGGGGTAGGGTAATGAAAAAGTTGAAGATACCCATGTAAACCCCCATTTTTCCTGCAGGAATAGATCCTGCGAGAATGGCATAAGGCATGGCCAAAATGGAGGCCCATGCCATACCGATTCCAATCATGGGAACAATGAGCATGTTTTTATCGTGTATGAAAAAGATGCTGATTAAACCAATACCCCCGGCCAAAAGTGAGAAGGCGTGTGTTCCCTTGCGACCCAATTTTGCGGCAATACTGGGAAGCATCAAAGCATAGATTGCGCTGACGCCGTTGTAAATGCCAAACAAAATGCCTACCCAGTCTCCGGCATCTTTGGCCGCTTGCTCCGCAGCAGCACCCATGGGATGGCCATCGGCATCTACTGGAATTTGAAAGACGTGTTCTACCAAAGCAGGCGTGGTGAATACCCACATGGTGAAAAGCGCGAACCAGGTGAAAAACTGCACCAGCCCCAATTGACGCATGGTGGATGGCATATTAACAAAGTCCTTAACGATTTGTCCAAAGCCCAATTTCTCTTCTTCCATTTTACCATGAATGGCTTCGTATTCTTGAGGAGGATACTCACGTGTTTTCCAAATGGTGATCAAGATGGTTGTAATAAAAACCAATGCGCCGATGTAGAAAGAGTAAATGATATTGTCTCCAATTCCGCCATTTGCACCTTCATTGGACACCCCAAACCAGTTGGTTAACATCCAAGGTAGCCAAGATCCAACAACAGCCCCAATTCCAATCAAGAAGGTTTGGATGGTGAATCCATAGGTACGCTGATGGTCAGGTAAGTTGTCCGCTACGAGCGCGCGGAAAGGTTCCATGGCTACATTGATGCTGGCATCCATGAGCATCAATACCCCAGCGCCAATCATAAGTGCTGATTTGGCAGTGAACCAAGCCCCGCTGTTGGGCAATAAGATCAGAGCCAGACAGCAAATCAGTGTGCCTGCTAAGAAATAGGGTTTGCGTCTGCCGAGACGATTCCAAGTGCGATCACTGTAGTAACCAATGATGGGCTGAACAATCATTCCTGTTAATGGAGCGACCAACCAAAACCATGAAAGTTCATGAACATCAGCACCGTATTCTTGTAATATGCGAGAAGCGTTTCCGTTCTGAAGGGCAAAGCCCATTTGAATACCCAAGAATCCAAAACTCATGTTCCAGATGTCCCAGAATCCCAATTTTTTCATTTCCATGTGTGCAAGATAATCAAAAGTGTATTTTGTACACAAGCTCGAGACATTTCAAAATAGAATATCAGTCTTCCTTTTTGTATCCTTCGTAATAGTATGATTGCTCGATGCCTTTGAAGATGATTTTCCTATTATTTACCTCGTGTGTCAAATGCTGATGCAAGAGCGTTCTCAACTCCAAATCGTTGATGGGACTGCGTTCCATGGCTTGCAGATACAATTGCTTCTCAATGTTTTGCCAATTGACAACAACGCCCAATTGTTTTTTTAAAATAAGATCCAGCCAAATGCGCATGCTTCTTCCATTGCCTTCTAAAAAAGGATGGGCAATATTCATCTCTACATATTTTTGAATGATGACATCAAAATTTTCTTCTGCCATATTTTCTATTTTATGCAAAGCCTCGGGCAAGTACAGCGCCGTTGCAAATCGG
>JBEISW010000133.1:0-6333 GCA_040375215.1 Crocinitomicaceae bacterium
CCAAAATAATTTACACCTCCATTGCTACCAACGCCCCAAAAATCTGTTCCATTCGAAGTTGCGCTTCTGAAATTATTGGCAGAGAAAAAAGTATTTGTACTGGCTGCTCTTTGAAAAGTTCCCGCATTTAATCCAATTGTTGAAATGACACGCGGTGCAGCGGCTGAAGTCGTGGTATTGATAGATGCTGTTCCTGTTGCAGCGTCATATCCAGGTAAAATCAACACAGAACCATCAGCGGATCTTGTCATCTGCGCCTCCGCAGTAGATGATCCATGCAAAACCATTCTTGAGCTTCCTGTGGTAGGAACAGTGATGGTGTTTACAACCGCCGCGCTGCTCATTTCCTCAAGGAATACTGCTGTGCCGGCAGAAGAAAGCGCTGCACTACCTGTTCCCAATCGCAAAGCAACAACATTACCAGCGGTAAAATCCGCATAATTGCATGAAGATGGACAATTTGCAGATGCATTATAATTCGAGGCATTTGAATCCATACAACCCAAAACACTACCTTCGTCCGCAATGCCTGAACAGTTATCGTCGATAAGGTTACAATTCACTTCTGTTGCGCCAGGGTTTATGGCGATGTTAGTTTCATCACAATCACCACTATTCAAGACATATCCGACAGGAGCGGCACATGCCAATTGGGTTGTAGTTGAAACGCCGTATCCATCACCATCAGTATCCAAATAATAAGTTTGTTGGGTATAATCACATGTTGAAGAACAAGTGGATCCCGCTACATAGTTACATGCCAGAGGGTCATTACATCCCGCAACAAAACCTTCATCTATTGTTAAATCACAATCATCATCTACTGCATTACAGGTATTCTCTGTTGCACCTGGATTAATTCCAGCTACAGCATCATCACAATCCGTATTGATCAATTCGACATATCCTGAAACAATTGAACCGCAAGTTGCATTTTGTGAAATAGCTGGATTCCCGTATCCATCGCCATCTGCATCAGCGTAGAAAGGACAAGGAACTGCAAAAGTTGAACCTCCTATTACCAAACCATGGGCTCCCAAAGAAGGTGAAGAGAATCCCCAGCCGCCTGTAGTGGTTTGACCTGAAGCGTAATAACGGAATGTCACTGTTGTACCAGGCTGAATATTTTGAAGTGCAGTAACACCCGTCAGATCAACCTGCGGCATAATTAAAACGGTAGACGCTACCGCTGTTCCAATCAATGTAAAATTGGTACCATCCAAACTGTAAGCAAACTGAGAAGTTACCCCAGGTGCTGCATAAAAAGAAGCTGTACCGTTGAATCTAGCATCAATGCTTGTAAAATTCAACCCCAATCCTGGGTTAGCAGAAACGGTAAATTGAAAATAATCTGTATTCGTGGTAGCAATTCCATTATTTGAGAATCCTGTGGTTCTGAAAGAATTGGCTCCTGCACTGGCCACAGCACCTGGTCCTCTGGTCATCAATTGAGACGCCGCGGGCACCAAGCCTGGAAGAACATAAGTTGGAGTCGCTGTAGCAACGGTATTCAATCCTGTAAAATCAAAAGCGATCAATGCAGATGTCACTGTCAAAGTTTGTGCGACATCATTTGCTGCAAAATAATTGGTGGTAACAGGAGCAGATGCGGTAATAGCAGAAGTTCCTGCGCCAACGATTGTCACTACGTTTCCAGAAATGGTAGCAACTGCGGTATTTGAGCTTGTATAAGTTATCGTTGCACCTGAGTTCACTGTCGCTGCCAAATTAAACGTAGCATTTGCAGTGCTGTATGTAGGCAAAGCGTTAAATGTAATAGTAGCAGTAGCCGGGGTAATGTTTGCTGTCAATCCCGTGGGTTGCGTCAAAACATAATTTCCAGCAGTAGTTCCAGTGAGCGTAGAAGTTGAAGTAACAACAATTCCGTCTGCAACATCAACATTTGCAAATGTCCCAGTTCCGTTCAACGTTACATCATCACTACCTACAACGCCATTCAATACTCCTGTAATCACAGCAGCATTATTATTGTTGTATGTTTTGTTGGATGCTGCAGCATTGTCCAACGTTAAACTCTTCGGCGCAACTGTTATTCCTTGAACAACATCGGCTGCTGGATTATAAGTTGCATTTCCAGCCTGTGACGCTGTAATGGTGGCTGACCCAGCACCTATAATGGTTAATGTAGATCCAGAAACAGAGACGACGGCTGTGTTAGAAGAAATGTAGGCTATAGTCAAACCAGAAGTTGTTGTCGCACTCAATACCAATGGAGAATCTCCATAAGTTACGCCTGGCAATGCACCAAAGGAAATGGTTTGGCTTAAACCCGAAGGTGCAATAACTGAAGAAGATGGAATAGCAATAGAACCAGGAGTAGCATTGGTTGATGTAACAGCAATATTACCAGAGTACCCGGTGCCTGCTGTTGTAGTAGACGCAATTCTAACATAAAGCGTAGTAGAGGATACAGTTCCTGAAACAGGAGTCAAAAAAATTGAAGAAGCATAACCAGACAAAGCAGAAGTGGATACTTCAAAGCCACTAGGAGCGGTAACTGCCAAATCGGCCACCAAATTAACACCTGATACTGTAAAAGATTGCTCTGCAGAAGCTGCGCCTTCCGTTGTGGACATAGCTGAGATAGAGCCACTGGCTGTAATGGAGGGGGCAGGAATATCCGTACCTGACGCACTTACATTATCTATTGCAAAACTTGGACGACCACCTGCTGAACCAGCCGACTGTCGTACTGACCATCTTAATTGAACTTCAGATTGATTGTTACATGCAGAAGGCAGCGTTGTAGTTAATACGGTGGAATTAACCGGTGTTACTAATGCCGTCGTTTGAAGGGTAGAGTTGCTCAAATATTCTGTTCCTGCAATTGTTGTAAAGGCACCGGTAATTCCTACCCGATACTGCAATACAGCCTCTAGCGTGCGATTATTTGCAGCTGTTCCATCAAATGGATTACGAATTAGCATCATGTCATAGGTAACAACAATATCTTGCTTACCCACAGTATTGATACTGAATGCCAAAGTAGGATTCAAAGATCCAGTAGACAAAAACCCTATCTTTCCATTGTAATTGTGAACATTACCAGAAGTGGTGGCCGCTGTTGAAGACGCTGTCAAAGTTCTGTCAGCGGTTGCAACGGTTGATATGTGAGTGGATGTAGGTGCTGTCGCTGCTAAGGTCCATCCCTGCCATCCAGCCGGATATGTCGTACTCGATGCCGCCAGAGTTGAAAAGTTTTGTGAATACGGCAATGATTGTGGCGTGGGATTTGTCTGAGCTACAGCCCATGAAGTCAAAAATAAAGCCACAACTATAAAGCAAGTCTGCTTTAAATTTTTTCTGATTTTAATCAACATGATATTTGGTTAGGTGGTCAAATTTACTAATAATCAAATAATTACTATATGAATTTTGCGTTAATTTTTGAATAATTAAAAAAGGGGCCATCGCCCCTTTTAACTTTTTGTTTTTCAACATGCTATTGCTTAATCCATCGCTGATGATGTTCAGAACCATTCCCAGAAATCGAAATCCAATAAAGCCCTGACTTCAAATTTGCCAAGTTCAATGAAACCATCGTCTGCTCCTCTCCGTTGGATTCCCATTGCTCCACCAATCTTCCTGATGCATCTCGCACTGTGATTACTTGAAGTGTAAACTCTTCAGCGTTGCTGATAACACTCACTTGTCCATCCACACTCGGATTGGGATATACCAAATATTTGGCATCCATGTTCCACTCATCCAATTCGGCATCTTCCCAAATAGGAGCTGCTGCAAAACTTCCCTTGAACTTCAAACATTGCTCATCCGTTCCATAATCCCCATGAACATTGTTTGGGAAGACTGGTCGAACTTTCACGCGCCATTCTGACCCTGGCAAAAATCCGTAAGCAGCCAATGTGTATATATCTCTTGAACCATTGGGTCCATATTGCTCGATGATAACTGGATTTCCATTGACCAAATAAGGTTGCCCATTAAGGTATTGCTCAAACCTCCATTGGTACTTCACGGCACCACAGATCCAACGATCCGCGCGCATCAAGGAACCCACTGTCCACAATCTGGGACAGATGTAGTTACCCCCTAGGTCAACATCCACACAAGGCAAAACACTCAAAGTATTAGTAACGATGGTGTTAAAAGACAACATCTCAGATGATCCATCTCCCAGAGGAAAAACATAATTCTTGATTACTTGTCCTGTGTAAACTGTGTTGTAATTGACGCCATATCCGTCAAGAGACAAAAAGGATCCCAATTGAGCCGTAGGACCTGCAGCAAAATACTGCAATCCACCACCTACAGGAGTAAGAATTATAGTTGAAGATGATAAAGAACCTAAATTTGTTGGTGCAACTGTAGTGCATCCTGTATTGTAAACAAAAACATTGGTGTAGTTGAACGCTGAATTATCAGGAGCAATACGTTTAGCACAAAGTGAAAAAGAATTGCCACTTTGTGCAGGATTCATATTCATTACACGCAAATAATATTGATTTCCAAAAGTCAAATCATCATAGTTCATGTACTCATCTGTTGGATTTGATGTGGCATTCATTGATTTTAACAATACCCCTGTTGAAGAGCGCAATTCCAATCCTACATCATTCCCGTTGGGAGTACATCTGATTGTCATCCCTGGTCCATTAGCAGTAAAATAATACCAAACATCATTGTAATTGCTCAACACATTACCCCCAAAAGTGCCGGAGGGAGAAGCTCCCTGCAAGGTTCCGGTAACAGTGGAGCAGAAATATGACGCCGTTGATAAAGGGCAATTGCTTGCAAATGCACTATTATCATTACCAGGCGCACAAATCTCATTAATCAACCCATCACAATCATCGTCCACGTTGGTAGCGCACAATTCCTGTGCACCTGGAAAAATATTGATATTAGCATCATTGCAATCACCCCCTGCAACAATGTACCCTGATGGTAAATCACAGGCAGAAAATGCGGTATTGCTTCCACCGTATCCATCCCCATCATTGTCCAAATAAAAATCTTGGAAGATCAAATCTTCATCTATTACTCCGTCACAATCATCATCAGATTGATTACAAAATTCAACTGCTCCAGGATAAACCATTTCGTTGGCAGGGTTGCAATCTCCCGCAAGTGGCACGTACCCGTTGGGCTGTATACAATCCGAGATGGAAGTTCCATTTGCTCCATAACCATCCAAATCCAAATCCAAATAATATGTTGTTCCCGTTCCTACTGTTGTAGTAATGCTATTGCCGTTGGCCGTTGCAGATGATTGACATGCGTTGTTGGCTGTTAATACAACCGTTACTATATCACCATTAGCCAATGCATTGGAGTTATAAGTGGCAACGTTAGACCCAACGTTTCCACCATTCAGCTTCCATTGGTAGGCCGGTGTCGTTCCGCCATTGTTAGGTGTGGCTGTGAAGGTTACACTTGTACCTGAGCAAATGCTATTGTCAGCATCGTCAGAAACAATTGAAATACTTGGAGTAACTGTGCTATTCACTGCTGTGGTGATGCTGTTACCATTGGCCGTTGCTGATGTTTGACATGCGTTGTTGGCTGTTAATACAACTGTTACCACATCGTTGTTGGACAATGAGCTGTTGCTATAGGTAGACGTGTTAGACCCAACGTTTCCACCATTCAGCTTCCACTGGAAGGCCGGTGTCGTTCCGCCGTTGGTTGGTGTGGCTGTGAAGGTTACACTTGTACCTGAGCAAATGCTATTATCGGCATCGTCAGAAACAATTGAAATACTTGGAGTAACTGTGCTATTCACTGCTGTGGTGATGCTATTGCCATTGGCCGTTGCAGATGTTTGACATGCGTTGTTGGCTGTTAATACAACCGTTACCACATCACCATTGGCCAAAGTACTGTTGGTGTAGGTTGAAGCGTTGGATCCAACGTTTCCACCATTCAGCTTCCACTGGTAAGCAGCTGTTGTTCCACCGTTGGCAGGCGTTGCTGTGAAAGTAACACTCGTTCCTGAACAGATACTGTTGTCTGCATCGTCTGAGGAAATGGATACGCTTGGCGTTACATTGCTAATGACTGTCGTCGTGATGCTATTGCCATTGGCTGTGGATGAGGTCTGACAAGCGTTGTTGGCAGTTAAGGCAACCGTCACCACATCTCCATTCGATAAAGCATTGTTCGTGTAAGTCGCGGCATTGGATCCAACATTGCCGCCATTCAGCTTCCACTGGTAAGCCGGTGTAGTTCCACCGTTGGTAGGTGTGGCTGTGAAGGTTACACTTGTACCTGAGCAAATGCTATTGTCAGCATCGTCAGAAACAATTGAAATACTTGGAGTAACTGTGCTATTCACTGCTGTGGTGATGC
>JBEISW010000341.1:0-2254 GCA_040375215.1 Crocinitomicaceae bacterium
ACCATAAATACTACGAAATCCATTTGGAAGTTTTTCAACAATCAATTGACTATCACTAAACAAGACAAAAAAGGAAAAAAAAGTACTATCAGTTGCCAATACTCATTGGACACTGAAAGTAGAATATTAAAACTATCCTTCGATCATTATTCAATTGAATATAATATTCGACTATTCTCGGCTGAAATAGGAACTGTTATTCTAAGGAGGATTGATAATAGAAAGCAATTCTTTCCCAAAAAAGAAGAAATCCCTATCAAGGTTCCCAAAAGGAAAAATGTATGGGTTTTTATCCTAGCCGGCCAATCCAACATGGCTGGTAGAGCAAAAGTTGAGCCCTCAGATACAATTGCCAATGACAGAATTCTTACTATTAACAATAGCGGCAATCTAATTCTTGCAAAAGAGCCCATTCATTTCTACGAACCTAAGTACAGTGGCTTGGATTGTGGTTTATCATTTGCTAATGAATTGATTCCATTTGTACCAAAACATATTTCAATATTACTTATACCAACAGCAATGGGTGGCACTAGTATTCATCAATGGGTAAATGATTCTATTTGCAATGGAGTTGCATTGATGACAAATTTTCAAGAAAAAGTAAAAGTTGGAAAGAAATACGGAACCATAAAATCCATATTATGGCATCACGGGGAAAACGACGCTAACAAGAAAGAGAATATCAGTGCTTATGATAATGAGCTAAAAAATCTTATTACTCAATTCAGAAAAATAACAAACAATTCAAAAACACCTATATTGTTAGGTGAAATTGGATCATTCTCTGAAAAAGATAATCAATGGCAATGTCTCAATGAAAAAATACACAATTACATTGAGACCGATTCCAATGCATATTTAGTGAAGACGGAAGATTTGAATGACATTGGAGACCGTATTCACTTCAATTCTGAAAGCATTCGCGAACTTGGAAAAAGGTATGCGGATACATACATGAAGATAAAAAAAAGGCCCTAATAACTTAGGGCTTTTTCTTTGTTGTCTTTTAAGTCTATGCGTCAATCTTGGCGTACTTGGCGTTGGCCTCGATGAAGGCGCGGCGTGGCGGTACATCATCACCCATTAACATGGAGAAGACGTGGTCACATGCTGCTGCATTCTCGATGGTAACCTTGCGCAAAGTGCGCTTCTCTGGATTCATTGTTGTTTCCCACAACTGCTCGGCATTCATCTCTCCCAAACCCTTGTAGCGCTGAACGTTGACACTGCTCTCCTGCCCTGCTCCTCTCATTTCTGCTATCAGTCCGTCACGCATTTCCTCATTCCATGCGTACTCTGCCTTGTTGCCTTTCTTCACCAAATACAAGGGAGGCGTGGCGATGTAAATGTGTCCGCCTTCTATCAACTCCTTCATGTGACGGAAGAAGAAGGTCAAAATCAATGTTTCAATGTGCGATCCATCCACATCCGCATCACACATGATGACAATCTTGTGGTAACGAAGTTTGGTCATGTTCAACGCCTTGCTGTCGTCCTCCGTTCCAATGTAAACGCCTAGTGCTGTATAAATATTCTTGATCTCTTCGTTCTCCAATATCTTGTGCTGCATGGCTTTTTCTACGTTCAAGATTTTACCACGCAAAGGCAAAATGGCTTGGAACACACGGTCGCGACCTTGCTTGGCTGTTCCGCCTGCAGAGTCTCCCTCAACCAAGAACAATTCTGATTTCACTGGATCTTTCTCTGAACAGTCGGCCAACTTACCTGGTAAGCCACCTCCTGTCCCCACTCCTTTTCTTTGCACCATCTCACGTGCCTTGCGCGCAGCAACACGCGCCTGGGCGGCCAATACTACTTTACCAACTATGGCTTTGGCATCGTTGGGATGCTCTTCCAAATAAGCTTCCAACATTTCAGAAACCACTTGGCTCACGGGAGCTACGGCTTCCTTGTTTCCCAACTTGGTTTTGGTTTGTCCTTCAAATTGTGGCTCTTGAACCTTAACAGAAACAATGGCCGTTAATCCCTCGCGGAAGTCGTCACCGGAAATTTCAATTTTCAATTTGTCCAACAATCCGCTTTTCTCTGCGAAGTTTTTCAATGTGGTGGTTAAACCACGGCGAAAACCTTGCAAGTGCGTACCCCCTTCGTGGGTGTTGATGTTATTAACGTAGCTGTAAATATTCTCGTTAAAAGAATCATTGTACACCATGGCCACTTCCACTGGAATTGGTCCGTCTGTGCGCTCCATGTGAATGACCTTTTGAATGATGTTGGTACGACTTTGATC
>JBEISW010000350.1:0-2065 GCA_040375215.1 Crocinitomicaceae bacterium
ATGGTCATAATGCTTGACATTAAAACAGCTAGCGGCAAAGCCATATTGACAATACGCGCGGATGCAAAGATCAGCAATTGAACAATGAGGGTAAATTCTAAATCTTTACCCAACAAATCATCAATGTACAACCAAATGAACTGCAGCTCAAAGATGAACAATGAAACCAGAAACGTGACAATGAAAGGGCCTATGAAGGCTTTTAACAAAACAAGCGATATTTTTTTCGGGTAAATCATCAAACAATGCGAAGCTAAATTATCTTTCGCCACTGAAAACTAGGAAAATTGAAAAAATGAGAAAAAATTTTTACTCCAGTATTTTATTTTGGATTGCATTTGTTGGCGTTGGAAGGTTACAATCACAAAACATTGTTTCAGAAGTAGTATCCAACTTGAATACTGATGCACTTGTATCTCAAGCTGAAGAATGGGACAAGCAAGGGGAGATGACAATGAATGCCACCTGGGTTAATTTTACCTTGGATATGATTAACGAAGGAGAATGGGAATTCAAAGCGGACGGTAGTAAAAGGTGGATTTATGCATTCAAAAGCCCTGGTGCATTGGCTATGTCATTGGTTTTTGATCATTACTATATGCCAGAAGGTTGCGAGTTGTATTTTTTCGCAAAAGACAAATCTTGGATAGAAGGACCTTTTACATCCAATCAAAACAAATCACACCACATTTACAGAACCCCAGAAGTATATGGCGATGAGGCAATCATTGAGTACCGTGAACCTGCCGGTGTAACCAGCCAACCCAAGTTGCAGCTCAGAGGTATTTTGCATTTTTATAGAATGGTGGATGATCCAAGATGGACCAATGGAGAGAGCCGAGAAGTGAACAGTGATCCTTGTGAGATTGATGTAAATTGTCCAGAGGGCGACCTTTGGGAAAAAGAGAAGCACGCAATTGTTCGATTGAGTTTGGCCTCTTCACAAGGAGGTGGTTTATGTTCAGGTACATTGGTCAACAATACGGGACTAGATTGTAAAAACTACATCTTAACAGCTATGCATTGCACGGAATCGTCTTCTAATTCCAACTTGTTGGCTTCCTCAGCACGTTTCAATTTCAAACGCAGCAACTGTGGTTCTGGCTTAGGACCAACATCTCAACAATTGACAGGATTGTTTTTAAAAGCAGATTCAAATGATGGTGGTGGAGCCACTGGATCAGATTACGCCTTATTGGAAATTGAGGATCCTATTCCATCCACATGGACTGTTTATTACGCCGGATGGGATGCATCAGATGCACTACCAAGCACAATGACCAACGGCGCCAAAGTGGTTTGTTTACATCATCCATCTGGAGATTACATGAAAATTTCTCATGCTAGCTCTTGTAGCAAAGGAACTTGGCAATCCAATGATAAGCATTGGAGAACAGTTTGGATGGCCACTGAAACCAATCATGGTGTAACTGAAGGAGGTTCATCAGGCTCGCCCATTTTTAATGATAAGCATCAAATTATCGGTACTTTGACTGGGGGTGGTTCTTTTTGCACTTCACCCAATTCTCCTGATTACTATGGTAGAATGGCCAAGCATTGGTCTCCATCTGCTAACCCTAATGCCAATGGACAAGAATTATCCGTTTGGTTAGATCCAGCAGGTACAAATGCACTTTACCTCAATGGTTCTTATCCGCATGTGGATAAAGTTTTACCTTGTGATCCTGCTTCTATAGAAGACGAATTATTGCAATTCAATGATGTATTGATTTATCCAACTTTCATCAATGAGTCATTTACTGTTGAATTAAAAAACAATCTATCTATTAATCAATGTTTGGTGTTTGATGCTAATGGGAAGTTGTTGGAAGACAGAAGAACGGATAGAAGCGCCTTGGTTTTTGAAACAACATCATGGGCTGACGGCGTATACTACTTGACGGTGAAACACCTTAACGGAAGTTTTGTTACCAAAAAATTGGTGGTGGCGCATTAACAATGAAGTTAGAGCAATTACTTGAGGAAAGCTGGAGAAATGAGTTAAAGGATTTCTTCAAACAAAACGCTTGGGAATGGATAAATAAAAAGGTTGAGCTAGCATACG
>JBEISW010000049.1:0-10859 GCA_040375215.1 Crocinitomicaceae bacterium
ATCAGAACGCGAGTACAAGCAAGAGCGTAGCAGAAGCTTGGAGTACGTGAGTATCGCTATTCAAGCAACGGAGCAAGATTTGGCTTCTATCAAGTCTAAAATGGATGGAATGGTGCGTGACTTCCGCATGGCAAAGAATGATTCAGCTTTTGCAGCAGCTGCAGCGGCAACTCCAGGAATGGCTAAGATGAGATACGTTCCAGGTTCAATTGGTGAGCCTTTCAACGGTCAAATTTTGAATGATTCAATCGGTAAAGTTATCGGTCCATTTGCTGATGCAGGAGCTATGAAATTGGTTAAAATTTCTAAGCGTGTTTCAGAAATTGACAGTGTTCAAGCACGTCACATTTTGATCCAAGATCAAACGCCTAAAGGAAAGGCAAAAGCTGATTCTATCATGAATGTGATCAAGGCTAAGAAGAACTTTGCTGAGATGGCCAAGCAATTTGGTACAGATGGCACCAAGGACAAAGGTGGTGACTTGGGCATGTTTGCCCGCGGTGCGATGGTCCCTGATTTCGAAAAGCCTTGCTTCAATGGTACAATAGGTCAATTGCAAGTCGTGAAGACACAGTTTGGATACCACGTTGTTGAGGTTACCAAAAAGAACGCTCCCAAAATGAATACTTATGTTGCGGTAGTGGACCAATCTCAAGAGCCAAGTCCAGGAACCCGTAAGCAAGCGTTCAACAAAATGCGTGAATTAACGATCAATGCAAAAGATACTGCCTCTTTCCGCACTCAGGTAAAGGCGTTGTATCCAAATGCAAACATCGTCCCTGCGCAAATGATTGTCCCCAATGCACAAGCCATTGCAGGTATCCAAAAAGCTGAGAGCATCGTTTCTTGGGCGTATGGTGCGGAGATCAATGAGATTTCTCAACCTTTCTTGGTAGAGAACAATTGGGTAGTGGCTGTTCTTTCAGAAATCAGAGAGCGTGGAGTACCTGCGTTTGAAGATGTGAAAGAAACGATGAAGGCTAAAGCGATCAAAGAAAAGAAAGGAACCATGTTGGCTGAGAAAATGAAGGGAACTTCATTGCAGGCTATAGCTTCAGGAAATGGAACAACAGTGAAGCATTCAGAGTTGTTGTGGAGAGGAATGAATTTGCCAGAGGCTGGAGTAGGAGAACAAGAATTTGCTTTGATTGGAAAGTGTTTTGGTATCGCCAAGGGTCAAGTATCTGAGCCCATCATTGGTGAAGGAGCCGTTTACGTAATCCAAAAGACAGCAGACGTAGTAGATGCTCAAAGCATGGACAACTACAAGAATGAGAAGCGCATGTTGCAACAAAATGCAAAAGCTTCAATGGCTGGTCGTGTATTTGGTGCCTACCGTGAAGCGGCTGACATCGATGACCGTCGTTTTATCAATGAGTAATTGTACAATAGACAATAATGGAAAGGGTCGCGCAAGCGACCCTTTTTTTTTGGACCTAATCCGGCTATCCGCTTCAAGTCCTCGGTACGCTCCGCGTCCCTGTGGGCTTTCCGCTTCTATCCGGGGTAGGGGTCTGTTCAAACACTCAACCAAGAACTATCCCCATAGCTCAAAAAACGGTAATCATTGTCCAATGCGCTTTGGTAAATCTTTTTCCAATCCTCACCGACTATGGCATGCACCAACAACAACAGTGTGCTTTTGGGTTGATGGAAGTTGGTGATTAATGCCTGAATGGTTTTGATGGTGTATCCTGGCCCAATGATGATTTGGGTGGTGCCAGCAATGACATCAAGTCCCGAATCTGTTGCTCTTTGATACAAATATTTCAGGTTCTCGATAAGACTGTTTTCAGGCTTTTCTTGGTAGGGACTCCATTGTCCCAAGTGAAACAATCCTTGTTCATCAGGTGTTGCATGTTCATTGCCCAGCCAATACAAACTTTCCAAGGTGCGCAATGCTGTGGTGCCCACTACGATGGTTCGGTGGCCTTGTTTTAGTTTCTCCATCCATTGGGTGATGAAGGCAATGCTGACTTCAAAATACTCCGCGTGCATTTCATGATTACCCAATGTAACCGCACTTACAGGCTTAAATGTACCTGCGCCAACGTGCAAGGTAAGTTGTCCTTGGGTCACTCCTTTTTGCTTCAAAGCTGCAATAACGGTTTCGTCAAAGTGCAGCGAAGCCGTAGGTGCGGCTACAGATCCCTCCCATTTTGCAAATAGCGTTTGGTATCGATCATAATCTTCTTCCTCTGTAGCCCGATTCAAATAAGGAGGAATGGGCAATTCGCCGATGGCTTCGAGTACCTCACTGAATTGCCCCAAATCCCATTTCCAATCGATGACAAAGCCATTGTCCCCGCGGTGCACACACATGACTTCTAAAGTGCCTTGTTGTCCGTTTAGGGTATAGGACTTGAAAAGCGAACCTTCCTTCCATTTCTTGGCACCGCCAACAAAGCACAGCCAAGTGCATTTTTCTTTGGCTGTTAAAGCCGAAGTATAATCCATGTCCAATGGCTCTAGACAGAAAATTTCAATGACGCCTCCGGTCGATTTTTGGAAATGAATACGCGCGGGAATCACTTTGGTGTTGTTGACCACCCAAAAATCAGTGGGTTCAAATAATGCTACAATATCAGTAAAATGACGGTGTGCAATGTTTCCTTTTTCGTAATGCAAAAGGCGACTATCACTCCTGTTGGCCAACGGATGCAGGGCAATGCGCTCCTCCGGTAAGGCGTAGTCAAAGTCAACCATGGAAATGTCCTGAATCTTCTTCACGGTGCGAATCTACAACAAGGAATTGTGCATCTTTGCCAAATGAAGAGCACTTTTTTTATCGTTGTGATTTTGGGCTGTCAGCTCTTGGGAATGGCCCAAGATGGAGACGGTGTTTGGTATGGTAAAATTGAAACATCAGGAGTGACCATCCCTGTTGAAATGCATTGGAATGTCAACAATGACGGACGTTACCTGATGTTCAGTAAGAATCAAACGCCAAAACCATTGGTGATGGAAGTCCATGAATTCAAGAAAGGGAGGATTCATTGGGAGATTCCAAAAATGAAGGCGCAGTACGATGGAAAGTTGGATGAGACTTGTGCATGCATCAAGGGTGTTTACCAGCAAGGTGGAAATGAAACTCAATTGGATTGGTTTCGCCAGCCACCCTCAATGGAAAATGCAGTTGTAGCAAAAGACAAACCGCAAACACCACACCCTCCATATCCTTATCCGACAGAGGTGATTGATTTTATGTCCTTTGACAAAGATGGAAAGTCAATTTCTATGCAAGGTACATTGAGTATTCCCAATGGAAATGGACCTTTTCCATGTTTGGTGATGATTACCGGGAGCGGTCCACAGGATAGAGATGAGTCTTTGATGGGTCACAAACCTTTTGCTGTAATTGCGCATGAATTGGCGCAAAAGGGATGGGCTACTTTTAGATACGATGAGCGTGGTGTTGGCGCATCTTCTGGGAATTATGATATTTCCACTTCAGCAGATTTTGCAGATGATGCTTATCGGGCGCTTTTGACTGCACGACGGCATCCCAAGATTGACCCCAAGCGTGTCGGATTGATTGGTCACAGTGAAGGCGGAATGGTAGCACCCATGGTGGCTGCAGCCCATCCTGAAGAGGTGTTTTGCATTGTTTCTTTGGCAGGAACAGGGGTCAGTGGTAAAGATGTTTTGGTCAAACAAAGTGCGGATATTTCAATAGCAGAAGGGCAAAAGAAGGAGGATGCGGAACGTGATGCGGAATTTGTTGAATCATTGTGCGACTTGATGATACAATCCAAAGATTCAACCGAGTTGGCCAATGGCATCAAGAATAAAGTGGTCATGGATTCGAAAGATGATCACAACAAAGCCACCAATGAAGGACAAGCATTGTTTGAACAATACAATCAACAGTTCAATACTGCATGGATGCGGTTTTTCATCTCTCACAATCCGCAACAAAATTGGCAAAAAGTACAATGCCCCACTTTGATTTTGAGTGGCGATTTGGATTTACAAGTCAATGCCGATGTCAACACCAAGGCTATTTCTCAAGCTTTGAATGCCAGAGGAGTGAAGAACAATGTGGTGATTTTAGCCAACCACAATCACCTGTTTCAATATACGGAAACGGGCAGGGTTAGTGAATACGCCAAATTGGATGAAACCACTAGTCCTGAAACTTTGGAAGAGATTGTGCTTTGGTTGAAGAAATTGAACCCATAATTAAACGCTCTGTTGTAAGTTTGAGCAAGATTTATTCGCAATGAACGAGAAGATTTTAATCATCGGCGCATCCGGTCAGATAGGCATTGAGTTGACGGAACGTTTGCGCGCAGAATATGGAAAGGAAGCTGTTGTGGCCTCTGATGTTAAGGCTACCACTGATGTGGATCCCATTCTTTTGGAAGGGCCTTATGAGGTGTTGAATATTTTAGACAAAGAGGCATTGCATGCGGTTGTCAAAAAACACAACATCAATCAAGTATATTTATTAGCAGCCTTGTTATCTGCAACTGCAGAAAAAAATCCTGCCTTTGCATGGGAATTGAACATGAACGGATTGTTCTATGTCCTAGACATGGCCAAAGAAGGGATATTGAATAGAGTTTATTGGCCCAGTTCCATCGCGGTATTTGGTCCGTCCACACCACGTGTGATGACGCCGCAGGATACCATCATGGACCCCAATACTGTCTACGGAATAAGCAAATTGGCTGGAGAGCGTTGGTGCGATTATTACCATCAGAAATTCAATGTGGACGTGCGCAGCATTCGTTATCCAGGATTGATTGGTTACAAGAGTGCTCCAGGTGGCGGAACAACGGATTATGCCGTTGACATATTTTACAAAGCGCTGCAAGATGGAAGCTACACCTGTTTCTTGGCTCCAGATACAGCATTGCCCATGATGATGATGAGTGATGCGATTCAAGCCACAGTTCAGTTGATGCAAGCGGATCGTTCTCGCTTAACCATCGGCGGGGCTTACAACTTGGCGGGTATGTCCTTCACGCCAGCTTCATTGACAGCGGAAATTCAGAAACATTTGCCTTCTTTTACAACGCAGTATGTGCCTGATTTTAGACAAGCCATTGCCGATTCATGGCCTGGCTCTATTGATGACAGCATTGCGCAGCGCGATTGGGATTGGAAGGCAGAATACGATACGCCAACTTTGGTAGCCAAGATGTTGGAAGAAATTAAAAAGAAGATTTAGTGCGATATGAGCAAGGATTTATACATCTACAATAGCATAACTAGAAACAAGGATTTGTTTCAACCGTTGAATGCACCCCACGTTGGTTTATACGTTTGCGGACCCACAGTTTATGCCAATGTGCATTTGGGCAATTGTAGAACTTTCATGTTTTTTGATGTGGTCTACCGTTACCTGACCCACCTGGGCTACAAGGTGCGATACGTGCGCAACATTACCGATGTGGGACACATCACTTCCACCTTTGACGATGGCGTGGATCGCATTGGTCAACAAGCCCGTTTGGAGCAATTGGAGCCGATGGAAATTGTACAGAAGTACACCAATTATTTCCATGAGGTAATGCGTGTGTTCAATAATCATTCGCCAAGTATTGAGCCCACCGCAACGGGTCATATGATAGAGCAGATTGAGATGATCAAGAAGATTTTGGATCAAGGATTTGCTTATGAGGTCAATGGTAGTATTTACTTTGATGTGCAAGCGTATCGCGCAAAATATCCATATGGTGAATTGAGCGGAAGGAATGTGGAGGAGTTGTATGAAAATACAAGAACATTGGATGGACAAGACGAGAAGAAATTCTTTGCCGACTTTGCTTTGTGGAAAGCAGCGTCACCAGAGCACATCATGCGTTGGCCCTCTCCATGGGGAGAAGGTTTTCCCGGATGGCATTTGGAATGTTCTGCCATGAGCACCAAATATTTGGGAGAGCAGTTTGATATTCACGGTGGAGGAATGGATTTGAAGTTCCCCCACCATGAATCGGAAATCGCGCAGAATACAGCATGCTGTGGAAAGGGGCCTGTGAAGTATTGGATGCACAGCAACATGTTAACCGTGAATGGGCAGAAGATGTCCAAGTCGTTGGGCAACTCATTCTTGCCGCATGAGTTGTTCGCAGGTGATCATCCATTGTTGGAAAAAGGCTATACACCGCAAGTGGTGCGCTTTTTCATGATGCAAGCGCATTACCGTTCCACTTTGGATTTCAGCAATGATGCTTTGAATGCAGCGGAGAAAGCCTATGAGCGCATGATGACGGCGTACATGAGCATCGATGAATGCAAACCATCTGCGGAGAGTGATGCGGACATTGCAGCATTGGAAGCGCGCTGCTATGCAGCTATGGGAGACGATTTTAATACGCCCATTTTGATTGCTGAATTGTTTGAAGCCGTCCGTTTGATTAACGGTTGTAAGAATGGACAACAGGCGTTGACAGCAGAACAGTTAACACATTTGAAAACCATCATGGATCATTTCTTGATGGACGTGATGGGATTGCAAGCGCCCGAGGCATCTGCAGATCATGAGTTGCCCAATGTCATGATGGACGCGGTATTTGCCATCAGAAAAGGATTGAAAGAACGCAAGGATTATGCAACCGCAGATTTGCTTCGCGATGCTTTTGCGGAAAGAAACATTGTATTAAAAGACACCAAAGAGGGTGGTGAATGGACGTATGAAAAAAAATAGAATAGTTGCCATTGTACTATTGGCATTGATTGTTTTATGGGTCGTATTGCAATTTCTACCAAAAGGTGGAGGTGGTGCTAAAGTACAACCATCAGAAACACCAACTGAAGAATTGAAGATGGTCACACCACCTGCTTTTTCAGTGGATTCGGCCATGGCTTACTTGAAAAAACAAGTCGAATTTGGACCGCGTGTTCCAGGAACCAAAGCACACGGTGCATGTTTGGATTGGATTGTATCAGAGTGCAAAAAGCGCGGAGCTGCTGTTGACATACAATACACCAAGATGACAGCATGGAACGGTGATGCAACACCCGTGAGGAATATCATTGCTGAATTCAACAAAGGCAAGAAAATGCGGGTGATGTTGGCTGCGCATTGGGATTCAAGGTTCGCAGCGGACAAGGACGCCAACAAGTCCAACCAGAAAAAGGCCATAGATGGGGCCAATGATGGAGCCAGTGGGGTAGCAGTATTGTTGGAGATGGCGCGATTGATACAACAGCAATCACCTGAGGTAGGAGTTGATTTGGTCTTTTTTGACAACGAGGACCAAGGTGCTCCGGAGTGGTCGGACATGAATCCACAAGCCTCCAATGCCACGTGGTGTTTGGGATCGCAGCATTGGGCCAGACAGCCGCACAAAGAAGGATACCAGGCCAAGTACGGCATTTTGTTGGACATGGTAGGAGGCAAGAATGCGCGCTTCAACAAGGAAGGCACATCAATGGCAGCGGCAGGAGATGTGATGAATTGGGTATGGGCACATGCGCAGAAGATGGGGTACGGACATTTGTTTGTCAGCGAGGAAATTGGTGGCATTACTGATGACCATGTTTACATGAATCAAGGAGGAGTTCGTTCCATCGACATCATCGACATGCGACCCAACACCATTGCGATGGGCATGGGCAACTTTGAGTTTGGATCGTTCCACCATACTATGGAGGACAATTTGAGCAACATCGATCCGGAAGTGTTGACTGCTGTCGGTCGGGTAGTGGCCATGGCGGTTTACAATACGAAGTAGGGGGGAAGAGGTGATGAAGGGATGAGGTAGCGAGAGTGGAACGATTCGCTATGAAGCAGTGAGAAGGCATCTCCCCTCCTGCTGCGAAGCGGAAAGGAGGGGTGGCCCGCAGGGCCGGGGTGGTCTGTATAGTGTTCCCTTGCGTTAAATTAAAATACAAAAACGCAACGTTCGCTAAGATTGCGCAATGCACGCAAAGAGGATACCATGTAGGGTCGAATGGATTTCACCCAGAGTACATTGGGACATGGAAAGAGCAAAGCTGAATAGCGTCCTTTGCGAGAGCCTTGCGTCCATTGCGTTAAATTCAAATATAAAAACTCAGGGCACGCCAAGAGGGCGCAAAGCACCCAAAGAGTATATGGTGTAGGGGCAAATGGATTTTCGTCCAAAGAAAAAAATATTGTGTTTTGGATCAATAAAATATAGGAGATTCCTATGATTTATGTGTTGGAAAAATCTTTTTGGTATGAGAAATTTGCGGTGAAAAATGAAACAGGTAAGTAAATTA
The DNA here is from genome assembly GCA_040375215.1 of Crocinitomicaceae bacterium. Classification (GTDB taxonomy): domain Bacteria; phylum Bacteroidota; class Bacteroidia; order Flavobacteriales_D; family Sanyastnellaceae; genus CAMCTV01. Next base: position 8,197 of record JBEISW010000049.1, read on the forward strand.
TTATTTACCTTTGAAAACACCATGTAATGAAATGCAATGAAGTTTTGCGATTGTTGAAAGAGAATGGTTGGACAGTTATCGGGCAAAGGGGATCTCACATGAAGATGATCAATGAGCAAAATCCCGAAAAGGGAATCATCATTTTTCCCAATCATGGGAGTGCAGAGTTAGGAAAGGGATTGGAGAAGAAATTATTGAAACAAGCAGGAATCAAGCGATAGGAGATGAAAACAAAATTACCCAAGGAGTTTGTTTGGACGATAGAACGCACCAAGACAGGATATTCAGCTTTTGAAAATGATTTTCCTTTGTACACCACCTCGCGGACCACATCAAAGTTATTGAATCAATGTTATGAATCAGAGGCGTTGTATTTTAATGAAACAGATCAGGTGATTCAAAAGGTGAGGCATCGTTTTGTTTGGAATTGGCAATCATTCTTTACCCACTACAAAATATTAAATGCAAGATTGTTTGCAGATCGCATAGGAATGAACGCCAGCTTGCTATCACAGTACATCAAAGGAACAAAAGTACCATCCCCACAGCAGGAGCAAAAGATCATACGCGGTATTCAAATGATCGGAAGGGAGTTGAGTAGGATTGAATTGTGAGAGATGCGGTAATTGTAGGGGCGAATTGCCATTCGCCCTGGGTAAAGCAGGATATGGAAAGGTGGAAGTTGAATAGCGTCCTTTGCAAGAGCCTTGCGTCCATTGTGTTAAATTAAAATACAAAAACGCAGGGCACGCCAAGTTGGCGCATGGCACGCAAAGAGGATACAGTGTAGGGGATAATGTCAATTCGCCTCTAAGGGTCGGATGCACAACCAATTGTTTGGCATCTCTATTAATAAAAGGAAGATTTCTAATGGATGAAATCATTGGATATTAAATTGTAATACGAATTAAGTCTCATTGAAAAGTGCATGTAATTTTTTTTGTAGCCATTGTTTATTGGGCAAATGCGTTTTGTACTTTGCTATCAAAGCTGGGGACAGGCTTCTGCTTAGGGCATACTCCACTACTTCGAGATCTTTATCTTTACACAATAATATTCCAATACTAGGATTTTCATGCGGTTTCTTCACATCCCTATCTAAGGCTTCAAGATAAAAATTGAGCTGACCCAAATGTTCGGGCTTAAATGATTCAGCTTTCAGTTCAAAGGCCACCAAACATTGCAAATCTCTTTGATAAAATAAGATATCTATAAAGAAATCATTTTTTCCAACTTGCAGCCTGTACTGTTCCCCCATGAAAACAAAGTCTTTTCCGATCTCTAAAATGAAATTTTTCATTTGATGCATCAAGCCTTTTTGCAGATCCCTTTCATTGTAGGTATCTGGTAAATTGAGAAATTCAAAGACATAGCTGTCTTTCAATACATTCTTAGGCCCTAATTTTTCTCTGCTAATGGGTAATCCCTTTTCTGAAATCATAGTACGTTCAAAAAGGCTTGCGGAAATTTGCCTTTCTAATTCTCGCTTGTTGTAATGCTCTTGAATCGTTAGTCTTAAATAAAATTCTTTCTCTTCAAGGCTGTCACACCTCGAAAAGATGAGAAGATTATTGGTCCAGGTTATTTCTCTCACCAGTGGTGAGAGTTTTGGAAAGTCTTTGTAACATTCATAAAACTGACGCATTCTCCAAATATTCTTGTCTGAGAATCCTTTGATATTGGGCTCATTTTTTTGTATGAATTGTGCCAGTTCAGAAACAACACCAACACCCCATTCGGATTGAGTGAGTTTAACAAATACGTACTTTCCAATTTCCCAATAGAGTTGAATCAACCTATTGTTCACGACTTGTAGAGTATCTGCGCGAGATTGCTGGATGATGGCAATGACTTCTTTGAATTGATCTACTTGGTACGGAGATTTAATTTTTTTCATCCTGCAAATCTCGTTTTCTTCAAGAGTTGGCGCAAGAATCGTATAAGGCACATATAAATTAGAATAACGCTATATTCTTTTTTGGTTGTATTGATAATAGATTGAAAAGGCACCTCATTCTGTGATATTCGCCCAAGGAAAAGCGGGACATGGAAAGAGTAAAGCCAAATAGCGTCCATTGCGAGAGCCTTGCGTCCATTGCGTTAAATTAAAAATACAAAAACGCAACGTTCGCTAAGATTGCGCCATGCACGCAAAGAGGATACAGTGTAGGGGTGAATTACTATCCGCCCTGGAGTAACCGAACGGCACAAAAATTCTCAGCCATTTGATTTTGGGGTAATATTTTATACCGATAGGATGTACAGTTTTGCTATATTTGACTACCTTAAAACCGAAGCATGAAAAAGCTGATTTTCACAATGTTATTCATGGGACTCCTTACTTTAGTCCCCTCATTCCTCCATCACCTCATTTCTTCTCCCCTTTCCGCTCAGATTCCCTCCGACGGCTTGGTCGCTTGGTATCCTTTCAACGGCAATGCCAATGACGAAAGTGGGAATGGTAATCATGGGGTGGTGAATGGGGCGACGTTGACGGCGGATAGGTTGGGGAATTTATCAAAAGCTTATCACTTTAGTTCAACTTCAGATCAGAAAATTCTTTCTACATTACAGCAATTGTCTGGAAGTTTTACTTTTTGTGGATGGTTCAAATCAGTTACTCCCACAACATATTATCCTCGTATTTTTTATTTTGGTGATGC
>JBEISW010000157.1:0-5566 GCA_040375215.1 Crocinitomicaceae bacterium
GTGTGCTATTCCTATCTAATAAAACAAAAATCTTCACTTCGAGTAATTTGACTCCACGCTTAAAGGCAATTAAAACTAAAAAAACCAAGAAAAACAACACCATGGCTTTCTGAAGCAAACTAAAAAATGGTGATATCAATGCGATACAATATATCGCGATAAAATAATTTGTCAACCGCTGTGTTCTGGTCTCAACGGGGAGGTTCGGATTATATACCCAATTATTGATTTGTATCACAAGTCCATTGAATTACGATGCAAATGCAATAACCGATAATTGAGTCCTAATCCCACTATGAAAACAAGAATCGAAGTGTAAATCTGAGACCAAATGACTATTTCAATGATATCAATGTAGTAGAGGGAAAGCACCTTCAATGAAATCAATTGAGCCAATCCATATATTAAAGTAAACAAAACCATATAATTGTATTTTTTCAGAACAATGTGTAGCGTATTTCCCATTCTAAAAAACACAAAAGGACAAAGCAAAAGAGACAATTTCAGGTATTCCTTGGAAAGAGCGTACTTTGGAAACAAGTACACAAAGTAATACAATAAATAGTATCCAACAAGGGATGAAAATAAAATGAAAACAAAGGAGGCGGCATATATTCGAATTAATTTCTTCCAAATGCCGTTGAGATCTCTGGATTGCGCCATTTGAAAGGTGAATTTGGGATACATATAAGCACCCAACGAATTGGGTAGTATTGAAATAATTGAAATAAGCATAATTACCGGTGTATACAACCCCAGCATTTCAGCTGTGGAATATTGTATGATATACAAACGTGGAATGGTATCGATATAACTAATTGCTGATGAAACAAGAAATATGGGAAACCCGATTTTGAACAACTCAAACATTTCATTTTTGTAAAACCTTGGGAGAACGCGAATTGGCCGAAACTTATGCAGCAAAAAAACATTGGTTAACAATGCCACTAACTCGTATATCAAGAAACCATAAAATCCCAAAAAGACGAGTGGACAAAAAGCCAATTTCATAACCAAAATCGTGGCATTGATATTACTTAACTTATTGAAGCTATCATCGGATCGAAGAGTACCACTTAAATAGGTAATATAAAATGAAACTGCCACCCTAATAAGTGACACCAAAGCCGTTGCGTAAAAATACGTTTTTAAATTTGGATCTACCCTCCAAGCCAGTTGCCAGATAATGATTGGGGCAGCAACTAGCAAAACCAGAACTTCCAGAATCGTATAAAACAAGGTCGTTGAAGCATAACGATCGACCTTATCCTTCTTTCCCGCTCCCATAGCATTGGGCAGTTCTCGGTTCATACCGTTCACAATTCCCAACCTCATGACAGTTGTAAAGGTTTCAAAAACAGTGAATAAACTCCAGAACCCCATCAATACAGGATCAATTTTTCTGAAAGTTAAAAAACCTGTGACCAATGAAATAGGAATCGACAGATACGAGACTGACACGTACTTCAATAGCGCTTTATTGGATAGCAGTTTTTTTGAAACTCGTTTAATCATAAATCCACACCCGTTTCATCCGGTGCTGGAATTTCACGCAGCAAAATTTGATAAAATTCATCGTGACTCTTCTTGTTCGATGGCTGATTCAACCTGCAAGTAAATGACCTAAATTTTTTTCCAAAAGCCTCATATGAAAATCCTTTAAAAATCAAATACAGGTATTCTTTGGCAACTTGTTTTTGTTTTTCTTCAACTACTATTTCATTGTCACATACGCGATCTATCCACTGAAAAAACTCCTCTTGGGTCTTAGGTTCATCTAATATTCCTAAACCAGCGTATTTTGGATTAGCAGTTACAATTGATGGCACACCTCTGATAATCATATCCACGGCAACAGAACTTATCCAACAGATAACCCCAGAAGTGTATGGGACCAAAGAGAAGGTATTCAGTTTTTCATAATTGTGAACCACCATTATATTGGGAATTCCCCTTACCAATGGTTCCGCATACTCTCCCATAAAAATCCCAACTTTCTGAGCTACGACCGTCTCTCCTGGATGTGCGCGGATAATTAGCTTCAAATCCGGCCTTTGCTTAAAATATTCGATGCATCTACGAATCAATTGTTGTTGGCTGGCAAAAATGGTCTCCCTATTCAACATCGAACTATCGCCAACTACATTGCAGGCAAGAATAAACAATTTTTTTCCATCCTGAATAAAATCATGAATATGAGTTGGCATTTCATCATCGACATTGGCCTGTTGGACCTTCATCACTTCACCAAGCCATTTCTCATCTTTCGTGTTTTTTTCCAAGAAATTAAAATAGTGCTCTATCTCTTGTTGTTTATCATCATTCCATGGCCCCAAATAATTCATCCAACCTTTGATGTTGTACTCAAGTGCGGGGGAATTGAAATGATAAATCATATGACCTTGTCTCCAACCCCATCCTTCAATGCATGCTGTTTCCAAACCTCGATATCTAGCGGCGCGCAATAGTCCTGGCGTTTCATTAATCAACCCACTGAAGCACAAAAAAACATCGTATTCTTTTTGTGTTAATAAACGTTCTAACTTTGCCGCTTGTTGGCCAACCAACTGATTCAATTCTGCCAAGCTTGCATCATACAGCGCACGATCCAAATCAATATTTTCAGACTCAACATGGAAATTATAAGCAAGAGCAGATTTAATTTCTCCTTTCAACTCAGACTGATAGAATAAAGCCCTGTTTGGATCAAAGTCCAATTTATCCAGATCCACAAGCGTCACAAATGGCAAAGATTCAACTTTGGACCAAAAATTAAAATATTTTGACTCTGGATACACCTTGGCAATTTCAGAAGATCGAAATAATAATGTTGTATTGTAGCCCTTTTGTCTAAAAACAAAAGCAGCGTATACTGACCATTCAATCCATGTAAAATTCCTTATGGCTGTTATTAAAACTTCACCCTTCGATTCAAGTACATTGTAGCTACCCAATGCATCACACCACTGTTCTATGGCCTGCCTTGGGGTAAATATAAATTGATGGTTAAAAGGTGGAAATCGGTTGATTTCACCCCAGACCCTTTGAATAAAATTTTTCGCTGCAAATGCCATTACTTTTGTAAAACCACTCCCACATTATAAGCTTGACCAGATGCTTCCAAAAATGTCATCCAGTTTCTATCCATTTCTGACGTAATACAACTGAAATCTCCATTGCTTGTGGCTACACCTTTTTTCAACCAATTGAAAGTATTGCCCAAATTAAACTCCTGATAATAAAACTTCTGTGCCATGGAAAATCCTACTTGAATACCTAATAATTCTAAACTATCGCCTGAAAAATAATAGTTGTGTACCTTTCTGTAGAAAAATGGCGCGTAAACCTCTGGTGATAGTTTTAATAGTATATCATCCAGATTGGGAGTAAATAAAACCAACTTTCCTCCCGGTTTTAAAAGATTGAAAATTTCCTTCAAATAATCCATTGGATTATAGGTATGTTCTATAACGTGAATAGAAAGCGCCAAGTCCGCCTTTCCTTGGTGGCATTGATTAGCTGACTCCAAAGAGTCAAATACTTCATGTCCACGTTGCTCCAAGCTTGAGTGATATCCTGTAAAAGGTTCAACCGCAATGGTGGAACCAGCAACACCAGAAATTAAATCTATCATTGAGCCCGCTCCACAACAACAATCGACTACTGCCATACCCCGTTGCAAATGACTTGATATGAACGGAAAATATCCCACCTGCTGATAATCATGTTCCAAGAAAAAATCATCAGGAAGTTCAGACTTATCTACGGTTTTTCTGTACCAATCTGAGGAATACTCAATTACTGGAAATGGAGATAGAAAGGCATATTTTTTATCGTTGTCGTAAATGACATCGTATGATTCTTTGGTTAAAGTACCGGGCTTTCCGTCTCGGATTTTTCCTGAATAAAGAATAGACATGTAATTATGGTTTGATTAAATATTGAGTTCCACGGACACTCGTTTGAATGGTTTGTGCCAGCGAGCCGAAAAAGTCAGAAACTGCCTGCCTCGCACCGGGCCACCTATCCTCACCGTCAGCAACTGCCAAATAATCATCAAATACAATTACACCTCCTGAAGACACTTTGGGGTATAGTTCAGTTAAGGTATCCATATAAGATTGATACAAATCTCCATCAACATGTAATATGGCTATGGGGTCGTTGGGATGCTGTGGCAATGAATCACAAAAATATCCCTTGGTTAAAACCACATGCTGAAGATTCGGCACATTGGCTTCACTCAAAACCAACCGAATAAAATCTGCTGAATACTGATATTTGCCACTGGGTGAGACAGCCCATTCTCCTTTCTTAGGATTTCGGAAAGAGTTATCTTCAACGGTGGGCTCTGGGAATCCTTCAAAGCTATCGTAGCCATACACCTTTCTTTGACCGCCTTCATTGCTCTCCAAAAATGCATTGATTGAAGAAAGTACTGTTAAAGAGCGTCCTCTGCCGATACCGCACTCAACAATATCTCCGGGGACATTTCTTACCATTTCAAAATACTTCCACCAGTAGATCACATTGCCAATATTCCCTATATTAAAAGGATGGAACTTTTCATCCATATCTATTGGATGCGGTCTTTCGAAAGAGAACAATTGTTTCATTGGATTAAAATTCCGTTAAAATGGTTTTACGCTGCATTGGATCAAGCTCATTGATTCTAGGATCAGTATAAAAAGAATCATTTCGATAATGGGTTGTGCTCACCTCCTCAATGATGGCGCCATGTTCACTCCAGAAGGCGTGTTTTACGCCACGCTCAACGGTCAAAATCTCACCTTTTTCTAGATTAGATTCTATTCCATTCATACTAACACCCAATCTCCCATTCAACACATGGAACGTTTCCTCTTTTTTAATGTGATGTTGTTCAGGATGATGCTGTCCAGGAAAAACCACTATAATCTTCTTACAGTATTCACGGTTAATCAAATTTACAATTAAAATCCCAAATTTCCGAAACTGCTCGATGCCGTAATGATGTGATAACTCAATTTCAGCCTTATCATTTAACACCACACCAGCCTCTGAAAGCAACCCTTTGGCCTCATGAATAATGGATCGCGTTAAGTAATACTGATCTGGATTAGATTTTTCGAATATGGATTCGTTTATTTTATAATCCTTGTTCGCCACAAATTTTGCCCTAATTCTTCCAAATTCAGAACTATTGGTTTGACCTTCACTACATGGCATGGCAAAGAAGACATCATCGATAGTCAATGTATCGCCCTTTTTAATTTCTCTACGAGCAAATACCCCCCTTTTCAGTGATAGCAATGAGTCACTCTCATTTTTAGTTACGTTTTTCATCACATTCCCACAAATGTTCCAGGCAGTTTGAGCTGAATTAATCCACGCATCAGTCTCTTTAGGGTTCATAGAGTATCCGTTCAGAACAATACTCTCAGTAGGCACTCCAACGTGTCGTTCAAATATTTCAGCACCTTTTGCAAAAAGATTACCCAATTACACCAGAGATTCCGCTTTATAGTTGGGGCATTTATGACGGCGCATTAAAACGGGCGATCGCGGCTTGCAAATATGAAAATCA
>JBEISW010000184.1:0-4726 GCA_040375215.1 Crocinitomicaceae bacterium
GCAACGCCGTGAAAAAGGGATGTCATGGTATCCAATAAAAGTGGTGGAAGATGGTTACGGCCTTGGTGCGTATCCCTTTTTATTCATCGAAAATCCTCGTCCACAAAAAGGACATGCTTTTCAAGCGGGAAATCCGGTATCCTTATTCAGCCAAGCGGAAACTTCTTTTGGTGAAAGATTGATTGGTAGCATTGGTTTTGTCGATGATCAACGCATGAAGATTATTTTTCAGTGCGATGAATTGCCTGATTGGGTTGACAGTGGAAAATTGGGAGTAGATGTGCTTTTTGATGAAAAGAGTTTCAAGGAGATGTTTTATGCTCTGAACTTTTTCATCAATCTAGAGAAAGGTCGTTTGTGGGAAATTCGTCAAAGTTTGTTTGGAGAGAGGAAACAAGCAGTAGAGGAGTTGTGTGAAAAGACAAAGGCTTTGAGATTGAATCATTCTCAGCAGCAAGCTGTGGACGGGATTTTAACCAAGAACGATGTAGCAGTGGTTCACGGTCCTCCTGGAACAGGGAAGACTACAACCTTGGTCGCCGCCGTGACGGAGTTAGCCAAACAAGGGAAGAAAATATTGCTGACGGCACCATCCAATGCAGCAACTGATCATTTGCTGCAACAGTGTGTTCAAGCTGGTTTGAAAGGTGTTAGGATAGGAAATGTAGCCAAAGTGGAAGAGGATAATCAAGCCATGACCATCGATGCATTGCTGGCTAGAGATCCAGATTTTAAGCGGATCAGAGAGTTGAAAAAGCGTGCCATTGAGTTCAAGAAAATGGGGTCCAAGTACAAAAGAAGTTTCGGTAAGGAAGAGGCTGATCAGCGAAGACTTTTGTTTCAAGAGGCCCGCAATTTGCAAAAGGAGGCGCGAGATTGGGAACAGTATCTCATGGGTAAACACATTGAAGAAAGTCAAGTGGTGGCTGCTACTTTGATAGGTTCCAATCACAGTTTGATTAAAGAAAAAAAGTGGGATGTTGTCGTGATTGATGAAGCAGGTCAAGCATTGGCCCCAGCTTGTTTCGTGTCAATAGCGCATGCTGAAAAAGTAATCTTGGCAGGTGATCCACATCAATTGCCCCCAACAGTAAAATCCAATCATTTGTCTGTAAAGCCATTGCACACTACTTTGTTGGATGTTGTCGTAAAGAACAATCCGGAGGCTGTGTTTTTCTTGGATACCCAATACCGAATGAATGAGACCATCATGCATTTTTCCAATTTTAAATTTTACCAAGAAAGATTAAAAGCGCACGAATCGGTGATAAGTCAATGTTGGCATGAAGAACAACCGCCTGTTGTGTTTTTAGACACCGCAGGTTGTGGTTTTGAAGAGCAGAAGGGAGATGAGGGTGAGAGTTTGCAAAATGAAGAAGAGATCCGGATGATTCTACAACATATGGAGAGGTGGTCAACGAGTCAGCACCATGACATAGCTGTCATTAGCCCTTACAGAGCTCAGGTGACACGCATGCAAGAATCGATGAAGGATTTGTCCAATATTGATGTGAATACCATAGATTCTTTCCAAGGTCAAGAAGCGGATGTGGTGTACATCAGTTTGGTAAGGAGCAATGCAGATGGTGAAATTGGATTTTTAAAAGACTACCGAAGAATGAATGTCGCCATGACCCGAGCCAAGAAAGGATTGATTGTGATAGGGGATAGCGCAACTTTGGCCAATGACTCATTTTATGCGCAGTGGATGGATTGGGTTGAAAAGAGTGGTGGCTATACCTCTGCCTGGGAATACATGAATTGATCTTATTGAGAATCTCGCTCATCCTGATCATCCGGTCCTCCGCGCTTCACTTGAAATTTCACATTGTTGCTTTGGCCAAAGATGATTTGAACTACACTCAGGAAAAGTGAAAGCCCTACCGCTGTCCAGAACCCTTTGATCTGAAACTCCTCGATGATTTCACTGGCCAGCAATAAAATCATTGCGTTGATGGCTAAAATGAACAATCCAAAAGTGAAGATGGTGGCGGGAATGGTAAGGATAATGAGCAATGGTTTTACAAAGCGATTCAGCACCATGATGGTCAAGGCCGCCAATAGTGCATCAAAACTGCTGAGGATCCTTACACCATCCATGATCCAGTCACCGACAATCAAGGCTAGACTTAGCAACATGAACTGAAAACTAATTTTCCAAAAATTTTCTGACATGTTCCAAAAGTAATTATGTGAATGGGTTATTTTTGCATACAAATCTTTAACCATGAAATTTTTTATTGACACAGCAAACCTTGACCAAATCAGAGAAGCCAAAGATTTGGGAATCCTAGACGGCGTAACCACCAATCCTAGCTTGATGGCCAAGGAAGGAATTTCAGGTACTGATCGCGTTTTGAAACATTATGTAGACATCTGTGAAATTGTAGGAGAAGGCGATGTAAGTGCTGAAGTAATTTCAACAGACTTTGATGGCATGGTAAGGGAAGGCGAAATGTTGGCCAGTCTTCATCCCAATATTGTGGTGAAAGTGCCTATGATCAAGGACGGAATCAAGGCCATCCGCTATTTTACAGACAAAGGAATCAGAACCAACTGCACCTTGGTGTTTTCAGCAGGACAGGCCCTTTTGGCTGCCAAAGCTGGAGCATCTTATGTTTCTCCTTTTGTTGGTCGCTTGGACGATATCTCAACAGATGGTATTCAGTTGATAGAGCAGATTAGAAACATTTATGACAACTACGGTTTTGATACAGAAATCTTGGCTGCTAGCGTTCGTCATCCGATGCACATCATTCAGTGCGCTGAGATCGGTGCTGATGTGATGACTGGTCCTTTGAGCGCCATTATGGCCTTGTTGAAGCATCCATTGACCGATAGCGGTTTGGCTCAGTTTTTAGCCGACCACAAAAAGGCAGCTGAGGCCAAGTAGTTCCCTGCCATTCACAATCTTTCGTTTGCAACTCCAACGGAGGCGGGCAATTAAACGCCTTTGCCTCCGTTAATTTTACTACAAATTGCAAATGACTATGAAACGTGGATGGATGGCGTGTATGCTGTTGTGTATCCTGGCACTTGCTGCCAATGCGCAACGACCTTTTCAACTCTGGAATGATCAACAAGCTTATCAGCATGCAGTAGAATTGTTTGAACAAAGCAAGTTTGCTCCTGCACGCAAAGCCTTTGAAGATTACAGACAAAAGTTTTGTCAGATCAATACATCAATGGAATGCGCCAACGCGGAGTATTTCATTGCCCGCTGCGCCCTTGAATTGTACCACAAGGATGCAGAGTTTTTGATGGATGTCTTCATTCGCAACCATCCAGATTCCCCTCAAAAAGAAAGAGCCTATTTCGAAATGGGTGTCTTTTATGGCAAAAAGAAAAATGCCAATAAATGTTTGGATTGGTTAGCCAAGGTCGACCTGCGTTCATTGTCAAACAAAGATCAAATTGTATTTCATTACTACAAGGCTGAGTCACTTTATAGCAAAGGAGATAAGAAAGGCGCGCGTGGTGAGTATTTTGTAATCAAAGACAAAGAGAGCGTTTATCAATTTTCTTCGTTGTATATGTACAGCCATTTGGCATACGAAGACAGTGATTATACAGCTGCACTTGAAGGATTTGAAATTTTAAAGAACAATCCCAACTTTCGTGAACGTGTTCCATTGTACATCGCCCAAATTTATTATTTGCAGAAACGTTACGATGAGCTCATCAATTACAGCAACGAGGTATTAGAAGCTTCCGCACAGCTGGATGAAGGGAAAGCAGCTGAAATTCAAAAATTAGTGGGTGACGCCTACTTCAATAAGGATCGTTATGCTGAGTCCATTCCATATCTAGAACACTTTGCCAAAGTGAAGGGGAAGGGGCAAATGAGCAGAGAAGATCAATACCGTCTGGCCTTTGCCTATCAGCGCAGTGAGCAATGGCAAAAGGCGGTTGATGGATACAGCGGTGCCAAAAGCAAGGAAGATTTATTGGGTCAAATGGCTGCTTACAATGAGGGTTTGTGTTACATCAAAATGGACAACAAGCGCGAGGCTTGGAAAGCTTTTGGTGCAGCAAGAGATATGGCTTTTGATTTGGAATTGCAGGAAGATGCGATGTTCAATTTTGCCAAGTTGGCTTTTGAATTATCCTCCGATCCTTTTGATGATGCCATCACTTCTTTCGAAGCTTATCTGGCCAAATATCCGGATAGTCCCAAACATGATGAAGCTTACCAATTCTTGCTGAATGTTTACATGAAGACCAAGAATTATGAAAAGGCATTGGCCTCCTTGGACAAAATCAAAAAGAAAGACAATGTGGTGAAGGCAGCTTATCAAAGCCTGTCTTACAACAGAGCTGTGGAATTGTATCAGTCCAGAGATTACGAAAAGGCGATGAAGTTTTTCGAGCAAACGTTCACCTATCCAATTGATCAGCGCATATCTGCGAACGCCCGCTTTTGGATGGCGGAAATAGCTTACCAGAAGAATGATTATGCTTTGGCTTTTCAACGTTATGAGCAATTCCTTGATGAGCCAGGTGTGTTTGAAACAGAATACCATGGAGCTGGTTATTACGGACAAGGATATTGCAAGTTCAAAGAGGCCGGAAAGGAGTTGGATCCGGAGGTGGCCAAGACCAGGTACTTGGAGTCATTGCCGTATTTTAAAAAATTCATTGAGACACATGGTGTGAAGGATCCAAGAAAAAACTATGATGCTGTATTGCGCGTAGCTGACGTTTACTTTGTCAATAAGCAATATGA
>JBEISW010000333.1:0-2358 GCA_040375215.1 Crocinitomicaceae bacterium
GAAAAAACCCTGTGGAGTCGTTGTCTTTAAAGTAAAAATGCACCATGGTATCTTGTTTTATTTTTAGATGGCCATAAACACCATTGGCAATTGGGAAGACTTCTACCAAGGCTTCCCATAACGAGCCATCGTTCCAAAAGATTTGAATCAAGTCCGTACTTCCTGCATTGCCCCATTGAATGACCCAACCCCGGACCCCCGCATTGTTGTTGTGACCCACACTGTCCGGTGTGCCTTGATCATAAATCAAAAGACGACCGAAATTATTGCTACTCCCTGCAAAGTTTTGACGGTAAAAGAAATGGAGTTCAGTATGCTCATCGCCTATGGGTAGGTCGTGTTGAATTTGATAGAAACCAGCCGTTGGAAAGTGAGATTGCAATTGCCCGTTGCCATTGACAATGAAGGAAGACGTATCACCTGACCAACCTGAGTTGGGCCATTGGGGATAAATGGGGTCAGACCATTGCCCCCAAGACAATACTGTGAACAGCGAAATAAAAAGCGTCAAAAAAGGTTTCATGCTGCGAAACTATTTTACCTTCGTGGCTCTATAAAGAAACACATAAGGCGCATATATGAAAGTGGCAGTAGTTGGCGCAACAGGCTTGGTCGGCACCAAAATGTTGCAGGTTTTAGCGGAAAGAAAATTCCCAGTAACGGAACTTATTCCGGTGGCAACAGAGAAATCAGCAGGAACGAAAATTGTTTTTCAAGACAAAGAGTATACAGTGGTTACACCTCAGCAGGCGTTGACCATGCATCCTGATATTGCACTCTTTTCTGCAGGAGGATCAACCAGTTTGGAGTGGGCACCGCAATTTGCTGCTATCGGATGCACCGTCATCGACAACAGCAGCGCATGGCGCATGGACCCTACCAAGAAATTGGTTGTACCAGAAGTCAACGGTCATGTGCTAACCAAAGAAGATAAGATCATTGCCAACCCCAATTGTTCAACCATTCAAATGGTCATGTTTCTGCAACCCTTATATGCACTGTATGGGATTAGGAGGGTTATAGTAAGCACATATCAAAGTGTAACGGGCACAGGGAAAAAGGCTGTAGATCAATTGATGAATGAGCGTCAGGGTATTGAGGGTGAAATGGCGTATCGCTATCCCATTGACATGAATTTGATTCCACAAATTGATGTTTTCATGGAGAATGGATACACCAAGGAGGAGATGAAGATGATGTTGGAAACAAAAAAAATCATGGGTGATGAGAGCATTGCTGTTACAGCTACTGCCGTTCGCGTCCCTGTAATGGGCGGCCATTCAGAGAGCATCAATGTGACTTTTGATCGCGAGTTTGATATGGAGGAAGTTCGGAATGCACTTTCTCAATTTCCCGGGATTGTATTATTGGACAATACGGAACAGGCGTTGTATCCAATGCCTTTGATTCACGCCCACGACCAAGATGCTGTTTTTGTAGGAAGGCTGCGCAGAGATGACACCCATCCTTTTACGCTTAATGCTTGGGTAGTCTCTGATAATTTGCGCAAGGGTGCAGCTACCAATGCGGTACAAATCGCTGAAATTGTAGCGCAATGGGTTTCTTAAGATCAATTTTTGGTCTTTTTTTATTTTTGTTTGTTGTCTCATGTGGCAACAATGGTTCTCCAAATAGCACGCATCAATCGGGAGGATTTTCTCCTGTTGAAAATGTTGATACCACACAAATCGATGACGATTCAGTTTCTGATGATTCAGAAGTTGTTGTAGAAAACAACACGAATGCGGAGATCAAATTGTTGTCTTGGAACATTGCCAACCTGGGGAAATCCAAAGATGATGGTGAGATTGACGCCATGGTTCGGGTAATCAAGGATTTCGAAGTAATAGCCATTCAAGAAGTAGTGGCTGGTCCTGGCGGATCCCAGGCAGTGGCCAGATTGGTGGACGCACTGAATAGAAAAGGAAGCAAATGGGATTATGTGGTGAGCAATCCAACATCAGGAGGAAAAGGAGTGGAGCGTTATGCATTTTTGTGGAAACCTTCGAGGGTTAGATTAAAAGGAAAAGCTTGGTTGGATGCAAACGTCGCCGATGCTGTGGATAGAGAACCATTTATGGCTCGATTTGAGAAGGCTGGAAAAACAATCACAGTGGCCAGTTTCCATGCGGTTCCGCAAAGCAAGTACCCCAATGCAGAAATTGAATTGCTCAAAGATTTCCCAAAGTGGTACAGTGAAGATCATCTGATTTTGGTGGGTGATTTTAATGCAGGGAATCAAGAATATGGTGGTCAAGCGCTCATGGATCGGGGTTTTAAAGATGCCTTGAACAACACCAAGACCACCATCAAAATGAAGCCAGACAAAAAAGGCAATCACCTGGCCAATCCTTTTGA
>JBEISW010000025.1:0-13778 GCA_040375215.1 Crocinitomicaceae bacterium
CAGCCTCAGAAGGCAAACGGAAGCGTTGAATATAAGACATTCCATTCTGGTGTCTGAAATCATTCATGATTTGACTTCTCCATGCGCAAAACGCTTGACACTGACCCCAAGAAACACCAACTACTGGGTAA
Source organism: Crocinitomicaceae bacterium (assembly GCA_040375215.1). Classification (GTDB taxonomy): domain Bacteria; phylum Bacteroidota; class Bacteroidia; order Flavobacteriales_D; family Sanyastnellaceae; genus CAMCTV01. The sequence goes on from JBEISW010000025.1 coordinate 132, forward strand.
TCATCGTAGGCTGGATGCCAAAAATAGTTTTCTGTCAATGGCTCATTGAAGCCATATGTGAAGTCGTGAATCCAAACCAAAGTGTCAGGATAAACGTTGATTTCTTCTTCAATGATAAACTTGGAGCGATCGTTGTGCCCTTTGAAAGAATGCAACTGATCCAATTGGTTGGGATTGCTGAACTCATCTTTGCTCACTTTACGTGTTGCAGCTTGCAAATCAATCCACCAAAAACGATACTTTAATTTGCGTGTATCAATTTCCCAACGGTCATAGAATTTTTCCTGACCCTGTAGATAGAAATTGTCATAAATCAAATCAAAAATTTCATCCGTAGAATAATCAATGGGTTCCTCCCAATTCAATACATAACCCTTGTTCACAAAACGCTCGAATTCACGACCATCCTCACGTTCCTTCATGGAATAACCTTCGATGTCATTTTGAGCCAAAATATCCAACATCAATGAATCCTTTACCCAGTAAACGAACTGACGATACTCATTATTGGAGATTTCTGTTTGATCGATGTAGAATGCAGGAATGGTCACCGTTCTGTGACGGCTATTCAGTGCATAAGGAACATCTTGATCACTAGGTCCCATGGTGTAGGAACCAAAATGAATGTAGTTCATGCCATAAGGATTGGCCTGAATCCATTCATCGCGGGGATAAACCCCCACCAATTCGCCACCGCCTGGTGCATAGCAACCAAAGAGAACGACAGCCATTAAGAAATACAAAAACGACTTTTTCATGATTTCCTATTTTTAATTTTCCCCTCCACTAACCAACTTGAGCAAAAATATCCAACGCAATAATAAAACATTTTGTTTCAATTTCAACATTTTTTTTTAGTACAAGAAACGTGGGTTCACGTGATAAGTCTTGATGGGCTCTTGCGAAATATTGAAACAATATGATAAAAACACCTCATGAGATCCCGTGCTATAGTTACGGATTTCAGATGTGGTTAAATCGTAGCTGTATCCAATACGGAACAATTGATCAAATGTTGTTCTTCCTGAAACTTTCTGAGCAAACACTTTTTGAAATCCAAACATTGGAGAAATAGCATCTGTCATGCGGTATGAAATACCTCCCCAAAGCATGTTCTTCCAAAGAACATTTGCATTCAAATCAATAGCAGGACTTGCTTTCATATCGGTTTTCATTAGCAAGTTACTTCTCAAAACCAGGTCAGCATTGATTGGATAATTGTATCCTCCGCATACATACATGTGACGAGCCATCTCGTAATTCAAATCTTCCAATGCCGCAGCATTCAAGTGTGTCAAAGAAACTCCTGCATAATAACTGTCTGGCTTGTAAAAGCTCAATCCCAAAGCTGCGTCAAAGACTGTAGAGCTTTGTTGCTTTTGCAAATCAGTAATCAATGGATCATTGGCATCAATGTATTTCCAATCTGTTCCCAAAACTTTATTCAACATTCCCAATTGAATACCGCCAGCAATTTTATGCGCCCCAATAGTGTGGTGGTAGGCAAAACTTCCTCTCATGATGGTGTTGGACTCCAATCCCAATGTCTCACTGAAAGCACTCAAACCAAAACCCAAAGTTTGATCTGCCAATGGAGCGTGACCGTTATAGTTAAACAAGGTAGTTTGTGGACTATTCTCGAAACCTGTCCATTGCGTTCTGTAAAACAATTGCAAGCAATGCATCTTATCAATACCAGCAAATGCAGGATTGAACGACATTCTGTCAAACATCCACTGCGTCAATTGTGGATCTTGTTGCGCTTTGGAAATTGTCACAAATGACAACATGGAAAAAAGCGAAATGAATATTTTTTTCTTCATAATTACCAAAATAGCCTTCTACTCTTTTTGGGTAGAAATGCTAAAATAATGGTTTTTTTCAACAAAACAAAAAAAATCAAAAATTAACTGTTCAAAACCTAGGGATTTTAATGGCGCCTAAACCAGTTTTTGGAAAGTCTTCCACCAACGATTGGGTACCTCTTGGTTCAGAGCCGTTTCATAGTCTTCATAAGAACATGGTACCAAATGATGTCGTTCATAACGCTCAGCTGATCCGGCAGGATAAGGCACATCCATCCACCATCGGTCTGTCAAGGTACTTTTATAAAAAATCAATTCATCACCTGTTTCATCCATCAAAACTGAATACCTGGTGTACCTTTCATAATCGCCTTTGGGGAAATCGCCTTTGCGGTACAAAAATCCCTCGACAAAACACCAAACGCATTGGGCCAGTAATCCAGCTGACAATCCCCTGATGTCATATTGTGGATTAAACTCATAGAACCCTATTGATGTCAATTTATCACTCATCCCAGCGTAGCGCGCAATCTGAGCCATTTCATTTCCAAACAATCCGTTTGCGGAGGGCTGACCAAATCCAGGATTTTCAGATTGTCTTACACTGCTCATGTCAATGGAAACAATATCTGCATTTCTGATCACTGGCTCAACATTCTTGATATCAGACTGAATCTCTCCTAGGCGTGTTGCCTCAAAATACATTTTCTCCATCAATACGGTAAGATCTTTGTCCGTGAGGTAACGCTGATGCCCCAGATTACTGTAGTTAAAAAGATAATTGGGCTTATGCAATACAATCTTGTTCAAATAACCTTCTGAGGATTGATCGTCATGGGTGGTTGCAAAATCCAACCTGCGATCCACTGAAACCAGATTCACCGTTTGCTCCAAATTCTCGTAAGCCAAGTAATTGCCGTAGGTAATGTCCTGAGAACCGCCAATAATCAGCGGGATAATATCCGCTTTAATCAAGGCCTCACAAATACTTCTAACAGCAAAAATTGTATCCTCAACTGATGCTCCGGCTTGCACATTTCCCAAATCCATGATCCTTGCGTCATCATCCCATTTGGTTAATGCATAGAAGTAATCACGAAAAACGTGACTGGATTGCGCACACCCAAGATTGTTTGTAGCGTTTCGATCTTCTTCAACACCAAACAGCGCAATCTTCACACTCTTCTCACGCCAATCCTCATCTCCATGATAAAAAACAATATCATGAACCAATGAAGAAGCAGGCTCAGCATCTATTGATCGATGGTGCCATTGGCTAGGGGTGATAAAAACAGAAAAATCCATTGTCCGAAATTAATCGGACACGATCAATGCAAACCGTGGTGTGAAATGGATTATCAACAAACATTGGTGCAATCCCATTCACCCCATACTCCAGCGCTATTTTTTCTTCGCTGCAGCTTTTTTTGGTGCGGCTTTCTTAGGTGCGGCCTTTTTAACCGCTGCTTTCTTTACAGGAGCTTTGCGACCTTTGGATTTGCCTGAAGGCTTGCTGTTGGCCATGATCTCAATGATTTCTGGCAACGTCAAATTTTCAGCAACCACACCTTTGGGAATTTTGTAATTCTCAGTATCAGCTTTGATGTACGGACCAAATCTTCCTTTGATCACTTGAATCTCAGGACGCTCCTCAAAACTCTTGATCAAATTGGCATTAATGCCATTGATTTTATCTTCTACAAGCTGAATAGCCCTTTCCAATTGGACAGTGTGGGGATCATCTCCCTCTTTTACTCTGAGAGAAGCAAATGTCTTGTCCCACTTGATGTAGGGACCAAACCTTCCCAAACCAACTGCAATGGGTTTGCCATTCCACTCTCCCAATACTTTTGGGAAAGAGAACAATTTCAACCCTTCCTCCAAAGAGATGCTGCTGATGCTTTGATCAGGACGCAAGGAAGCAAATTTTTTCTCTTCGTCATCTGATGCACCCACCTGTATGATGGGGCCAAATCGGCCGATTCGAGCAATTACGGGTTTACCGCTGGCGGGATCGATGCCCAATTCACGCTCTCCTGATGCTCTGGATGCAGATTCAATGGTGGTTTCAACGGATTTATGAAATGGCTGATAAAACTTTCTCAACATTTCTCTCCAATCCATCTTCCCTTCCGCAATGATATCAAACTCCTCCTCCACGTTCGCAGTAAAACTATAATCCAAAATGGTTGGGAAATAATTCACCAAGAAATCGTTGACCACAACGCCAATATCCGTTGGGAACAATTTTCCTTTGTCTGCTCCAGTCCTTTCTGATTTGACTTCTGATACAATTTCTGAATCCTTCAATGTTATCACTTCAAATGATCGCAAAACACCATCCAATTCTTTTTTCTCAACATATCCTCTTTGTTGAATGGTGCTGATGGTGGGTGCGTAGGTGGAAGGGCGACCGATTCCCAACTCCTCCAATTTCTTCACCAAACTAGCTTCCGAGTATCTGCTTGGCTTTTGGGTATATCGCTGTGTTGCAATGATCTCTTTTCTTAATAATGTTTGTCCAACTTTCATTGGGGGCAACATCGCAGAATCACCCTCCTCGTTCTCCTCCTCCGTACTTTCAATGTACAGTTTCAAAAATCCGTCAAACTTGATCACCTGACCTTTTGCTACCAATTGCTCCGGTGTGGTTGAAATTGAAATCGTTGCTGTAGTATTTTCAAGCTCGGCATCGGCCATTTGAGATGCCATGGTGCGTTTCCAAATCAAATCATACAACTTCCTTTCGCGATCATCATTTCCAGCTTCTCTTACACCCATTTCCGTAGGACGAATGGCTTCGTGGGCCTCTTGCGCGCCTTTGGACTTGGACTGAAATTGACGTGTTTTAGAGTACTGCCCTCCAAAGGTTTTTACAATCTCATCCTTGGCTGCTCCCAAAGCAAATTCAGACAGATTCACGCTATCGGTACGCATGTAGGTTATTTTTCCGGCCTCGTACAACTTCTGAGCAATGCTCATTGTGGCACTTACGCTGAATCCCAGCTTTCTTGACGCGTCCTGCTGCAATGTGGATGTTGTGAACGGCGCCGCTGGCGTTCTTTTGGATGGCTTGGTCTCCAAATTGGCCACGGTGAATGTTGCGTTCTGGCACAACTCAATAAACGACCTTGCATCTGAACTTTGGTTCAATTTCCGCATCAGGTCTGCCTTCACCGTTGAACCGTCAGCATCAAATATACCGCGCACATTAAAATATTGGGTTGCTGTAAAAGCATCGATTTCCTTTTCGCGATCAGCAATAATTCTTACCGCCACACTTTGAACGCGACCCGCGCTCAAGGATGGTTTTACTTTCTTCCAAAGCACCGGAGACAATTCAAAACCCACCAAGCGATCCAATATTCTTCTGGCTTGTTGGGCATTCACCAAATCGATGTCCACCCTTCTTGGATGATCAATGGCATTCAATATCGCTTTCTTGGTGATCTCGTGAAAAACAATTCTTTTGGTCTTTTGCTCTGGAATTTCCAATGCCTCCATCAAGTGCCATGAGATGGCCTCCCCCTCGCGGTCCTCATCCGTTGCCAACCAAACCACCTCGGCCTTGTGTGCTAACTTTTTGAGCTCTCGAACCATGTCTCGTTTGTCCTCTGTCACCTCATACACTGGCTCAAAATCCTTGGTCATATCTATGGCCTGGTCTTTTTTTGGAAGATCACGCACATGCCCCATACTGGACTTTACAATAAAGTCTTTCCCCAAATAACCTTCAATGATTTTTGCCTTTGCAGGGGACTCCACGATCACCAAATTTTTGCTCATTTCAATCTTTTTAGACGGCGACAAATGTATAGGTAAAAAATTGGGTTCTCCAAAAAAGGCTTATTCGCATGACAGAACGGCATATATTTGCATATACAATATTAACATTCAAAACAGCCAAACACTGTGGAGGAAAAAAACATAGATGAAAGCCGTCAAGGGGAGTTCTTGATGGTTGAGGATAGCGCTCCGCTTCCCGAAAATAGAAAGCAAAAAAAATTGCTTTTAGAAAGCTACGGTTGTCAGATGAATTTTTCTGACAGTGAAATCGTTGCTTCCATTTTAACCCAACAAGGCTATGTAACTACCCGAGATGCTGAAGAAGCAGATTTGGTTTTGCTCAATACCTGTGCTATCCGTGATAATGCAGAACAGCGCGTTCGAGGTCGTCTGCAATTTTTTCAAACTTTGAAAAAGAAAAATCCTGACCTTCAAGTAGGAGTTTTGGGATGCATGGCTGAGCGACTGCGCGAGCAATTATTGGAACAAGAGAAATTGGTGGATTTGGTGGTAGGCCCTGATGCTTACCGCGATCTACCCAACCTATTGGATAAAATTGACGGAGGACAAAAGGCAGTCAATGTATTGCTCAGTCGTGAAGAGACCTATGCGGAGATTACCCCTGTTCGTTTGAACAGCAACGGTGTTACTGCATTTATCTCCATCATGCGCGGTTGTGACAATATGTGTTCATTCTGTGTCGTGCCCTTTACCCGTGGTAGAGAGCGCAGCAGAGATCCGGAAAGCATCGTAGGTGAAGCCAAAGAGTTGTTTGAAAAAGGATACCGAGAGGTCACACTATTGGGACAAAACGTTGACAGTTACAAATGGAACATCAACAACAAGGGTGAGATTTTAGATGCACAATTGCCTACCGTGAATTTTGCCCAATTGTTGGAAAAAGTAGCCTTGGTTTCTCCCGACTTGAGGGTCCGTTTCAGCACCAGCCACCCCAAAGACATGACCGATGATGTATTGCACATCATGGCGCAATATGAGAATATATGCAAATACATTCACTTGCCTGTGCAAAGCGGTAACAGTGAGGTCCTGAAAAAAATGAATCGTGGTTATACCCGTGAGTGGTATTTGTCACGCATTGATTCCATCAAAAACATCATGCCCGATTGCGCCATTTCAACGGATGTCATTGCAGGATTCTGTGGTGAAACAGAAGAACAACACCAAGAGACCATCAGCCTGATGAGTCAGGTGGGTTATGACATGGCTTACATGTTCAAATACAGCGAGCGCCCAAAAACATTGGCCGAGCGCAAGTATGAGGATGATGTTCCAGAAGAGATCAAAGGAAGACGATTGACAGAAATCATTGACAACCAAATGAAACAGAGTGCAATTTGCACCAAAAAACACATTGGTAAAGTTCAACGGGTTTTGGTTGAGGGTATATCCAAAAAATCTGAGGAACATTTGTATGGTCGCAATAGCCAAAATGTGGTTTGTATTTTTCCGAAAAATGAAATTCAAATAGGAGATTATGTTGATGTTGAAATGAGGGATTGCACCTCCATCACATTGACAGGTGATGTAGTTGCGCATTATCCAAGGAAATAAAATGGAATTGAACAGCATCAAACAAAGATTTGGTATTATAGGACAATCTCCTTTGCTCGTTCGTGCATTGGAAATTGCTACACATGTAGCGCCAACCAACATCTCAGTTTTGATCAATGGCGAAAGTGGGGTTGGAAAAGAAAGCATTCCAAAAATCATACACCATCTGAGCACCAGAAAACACGGCGCATACATTGCTGTGAACTGCGGTGCCATTCCAGAAGGAACAATTGATTCCGAATTATTTGGTCATGAAAAAGGTTCGTTTACTGGCGCTCATGAATCCAGAAAAGGATACTTTGAGGAAGCCAACAATGGAACAATATTCTTAGATGAAGTAGCCGAACTACCACACAGCACTCAAGTTCGTTTATTGCGTGTTCTTGAGACGGGTGAATACATCCGTGTAGGATCTTCGAAAGTCCAAAAAACCAACGTCCGTGTGGTGGCTGCAACCAATGTGGATTTTGTCAAAGCCATTCAAAGCGGAAAATTCAGAGAAGATCTTTTTTATCGTTTGAATCAAGTACCCATTGCCATGCCTGCATTGCGTGATCGAGGCAATGACATCATCTTGTTGTTCAAAAAATTTGCTGCTGATTTCTCAGAGAAATACAATGTCCCTTTGCTTCAGCTTACACCAGAAAGTGAATTGTTGATGTTGCAATACTATTGGCCAGGAAACATTCGCCAGTTAAAAAACATCACAGAGCAAATCAGCTTACTAGAAACCAACCGATACGTCACGCCTGAAACGCTTCATGCATACTTGCCCGATGCGGGAATGAACGCAGCCGGAATTGTACGAAAAGACAACAGACAATCCGGTGATTTCCAAGAAAAGGAAATGTTGTACAAGATTTTGTTTGACATGAAAAATGAAATCACCGATGTCAAAAAATTGGTGTTAAACATGGTCCAATCGGAAAATCATTGGATGGAAAACCCCGAGAGTGTCGCACTATTTCAGCGGTTGTTTCAAGGAGCCGTTCCTGAGGATGGAGATTCCTTTGACACATTTGACTCCAATAGCCCTGTTATCACTGTAAAAACAGGAGGCAGCCGCAATAGTCCGATGATTGTGAATCATCCCATACACCATGAAATTGTGGAGGAGAGCCTGTCTCTTTTGGATACTGAAAAGGAAATGATCAAGAAAGCCTTGCTCAAGCACAAGAACCGCAGAAGAAACGCAGCCAAAGAATTGGGCATATCTGAGAGAACCTTGTACCGAAAAATCAAAGAATTTGATTTGCAAAACCTATGAGGATTTTTCAATTCATATGGATTGCTTTTATTGCTTTGATGGTGCAAAGCTGTCAAGTGAATTATTCTTTCACCGGAGGGCAATTCAGTGGTGCATCTAATTTTCAAGTCAGCTACCTAAGACCGCAAACCGCGTTGGCTAGCCCTGTATACGCCCAACAGTTAACGGAGGGATTAAAGGATTATTTGTTGGCGCAAAGCCCCTTGCAATTGGTCACCACCAACGGCGATTTGGTTTATGAGGGAAGCATTGTCGATTACAATCTATCACCCATTGCTGCGCAGGGAAATGAAATAGCTTCTTTGACCAGGTTGTCCATCACCGTGCGCATCAAGTACACCAATCAAATGGAAAAAGAATTGAACTTTGAAAAAAACTTCACCAAATACGCGGATTTTCCTGCGGGTCAAGATTTATTCAGCGTTCAAGAGGAATTGTGGAACAACATCAATGATCAATTGATCCAAGAAATATACAACGCCAGTGTCGGAAATTGGTAAACATAACAACCCCAAGGAAGCCATTGAAAAATGGCTAATTGCCCCGCATACACTGGATGAGGCTGATATGGGAATGGTCAACCGATGGTTGACAGAATTCCCGTGGTTCGGTACATTGCATACCCTAAAGGCCGTTCATGCCAAGGATCAAGGCATGGCGGACTATCCGCATCATTTGCACCGCGCAGCCATCACCACACATGACAGGGGATGGTTGTATGAAATGGTCAATACATCCACTGCCCCACCTCAGGATTCTGCGCCAATACCAACTGGTTCTATAACCGTTGACATTGAAGAAAGCAAACCTGCCAACATCACATTAACGGATTGGGTAGATATCTTTTTGGACGATGCCACACCCATGGTCACTGCCCCAACAAAAGAAGAGGAATGGGGCGATTGGAGCATAACTTTGGAGCAAGTTGCAGAAGCAAAAGAAGAGATTTCGACACCTATTCCAATTGAAGAAAAAGAGACCCCGCCTGAAATAACTTCAATTAAAATTGAAGAAGAACCAGCAAGCAATGACTACCCTGAAAGTGTTGATTTTGCTGAGTTGGGAGAACTGGGACAAGACATACTGAACAAAGCCATCAGTTCAAGTATTGAGCTAGAAGTTTCAGAAAAAGAAACTACAGCGGATGAGGTAAAATCACCACAGCCCAAAACTGAAACAGCGGATTACGGAGATTCTTTTTTGAATTTTATCGCCGCTTCTATTGGTCAGCCTGCTGAAGAGAACAATGCAGTATTGCCTACCGCTTCGCCGGAGCCAGAAGAGCAGAAAAAGGAAGATGTCATTGAAAGGTTCATTCAGACGGAACCACAGATAAATAGAGGCAAAGCGATTGAATACGTGGCTGGCAACATGGCCAAGGAAAGTTTAGAGGAAGACTTGAACTTGGTCACTGAAACCATGGCCAAATTGTATGTCAAACAAGGCAAATTAGACAAGGCTAGAAAAGCTTATAAAAAACTAATTGAGCTATATCCCGAAAAAAGCATTTACTTTGCAACGCAATTAAAAAATTTGAACAAGAAAAATTAATAGCATGGAAAACGCAATTATTATCATCACCGTTATCGTAGCCTTATTGCTCGCATTGGTAGTATTGATTCAGAATCCCAAAGGTGGCGGATTGACAACAGGATTTCAAGCCACACAAGTGGGTGGGGTTCAGCAAACCGCTGACTTCTTGGAGAAAGCTACTTGGTATTTGGTGATTGCCCTTTTCGTTTTGTGTATGTTGAGCGCTAGTTTCAGTGCCAGCACCAAGTTTGAAAACGAAGAGCAAGGAATTGAGCAAGAAACACCAGCGGAGGGACAACAGCCCTAAGACGGTTATTCATACACTCATTTGAAAATGTCAGCGTGTCGCACACACTGACATTTTTTATTTTATCCCTGCCATTTTTTCGCTTCGCAAAAGCAAAAAACACAATGGCACAACAGATGCTAAGCACAAAACAAATTTTAATATAAAGTATATGTCAGTTAACGTAAAACCCATTGCAGATCGCGTGTTGGTTGAACCCGCGCAAGCAGAAACCACAACAGCAAGTGGTATCATCATCCCTGATACTGCCAAAGAAAAGCCACAACGTGGAACCGTAGTTGCAGTTGGAAATGGTAAGAAAGACGAACCCATGACTGTAGCCGTTGGAGACTCCGTGCTTTATGGCAAGTACTCAGGTACTGAAATTTCATTGGATGGCAAGGATTACCTTATCATGCGTGAATCAGATATTTTAGCAATCATCTAAACCAATAAAAACATGGCAAAAGAAATCACATTTGATGTAGCTGCAAGAGAGAAGTTAAAAGCCGGTGTTGATGCATTGGCCAACGCAGTAAAAGTTACCTTAGGTCCAAAAGGACGTAATGTAGTTATCGATAAAAAATTTGGCGCTCCCCACATCACCAAAGATGGTGTATCGGTGGCCAAAGAAATTGAATTGAAAGATCCCATCGAAAACATGGGTGCCCAAATGTTGAAAGAGGTGGCCAGCAAAACTGCTGACATTGCTGGAGACGGAACAACCACAGCTACCGTATTGGCACAAGCCATCGTGAGCACAGGTTTAAAGAATGTCGCTTCTGGTGCCAATCCAATGGACTTGAAGCGCGGTATTGACAAGGCCGTTAATGCGGTAGTTGGCGCGCTCAAAATAAGTTCCAAAGAAGTGGGTTCTGACAACAACAAAATCAAACAAGTTGCTACCATTTCAGCCAACAATGACGAGAGCATTGGCGCTTTGATTGCTGACGCAATGGCCAAGGTGGGTATTGAAGGTGTTATCACTGTTGAAGAAGCCAAAGGAACGGAGACCGATGTGAAGACCGTTGAAGGTATGCAATTCGATCGCGGATACTTGTCTCCTTACTTCGTTACCAATGCTGAAAACATGGAAGCAGAATTGGAGAACGCTTACATTTTGATCTACGACAAGAAGATTTCCAACATGAAGGAATTGCTTCCTGTATTGGAGAAAACTGTTCAAACGGGCAAACCATTGTTGATCATCGCGGAAGACGTGGATGGCGAGGCATTGGCTACATTGGTGGTGAACAAAATGCGTGGTGCATTGCGCATCGCAGCAGTGAAAGCACCTGGTTTCGGAGACCGCAGAAAGGCCATGTTGCAAGACATCGCTATCTTAACTGGCGGTACTGTCATCAGTGAAGAAATGGGATTGAAATTGGATGCTACTACCCTAGAAGATTTGGGAAGAGCAGAAAAAATCACCATTGATAAGGACAACACCACCATCGTGAATGGTGCGGGCAGCAAGGAAGGTATCCAAGCACGTGTAAGCGAAATCAAAGCACAAATTGAAAAGACAACCTCTGATTACGACCGTGAGAAATTGCAAGAGCGTTTGGCCAAATTGGCTGGCGGTGTAGCCGTATTGTATGTTGGTGCAGCCACTGAAGTGGAAATGAAAGAGAAGAAAGATCGTGTGGATGATGCATTGCATGCAACACGCGCTGCTGTAGCTGAAGGAATTGTTCCTGGAGGTGGTACAGCCTTGATTCGTGCAAGCGCTGCATTGGAAGGATTAAAAGGAGACAACGATGATGAGACAACAGGTATCGCCATTATCAAGCGTGCCATTGAAGAGCCATTGCGTCAAATTGTTGCCAATGCCGGTGGAGAAGGAGCGGTAATCGTTCAGAAAGTGAGAGAAGGAAAAGATGACTTTGGATACAACGCGCGCACAGAGACTTTTGAGACTCTGTTGAGCAGCGGGGTAATCGATCCTACTAAAGTGGTGCGTGTTGCATTGGAGAATGCCGCATCTATCGCAGGTATGTTGTTGACTACGGAGTGCGTTATTTCCGACATCAAGGAAGATGCTCCAGCCATGCCAGCCATGCCCGGAGGAGGAATGGGTGGAATGATGTAAGCCATCGCCGATTTGTTTTTAACTTGCAGCCGCTTTCCGTGAGGGAGGCGGCTTTTTTTATGGTGAAGATTGATCAAATAGAACTCCCCGATTTTCCATTGCTCTTGGCGCCAATGGAGGATGTCAGCGACCCCCCATTTCGCTTGGTTTGCAAGGAAAATGGAGCGGACATGATGTATACTGAGTTCATCAGTAGTGAGGGCTTGATTAGAGACGCCGTCAAGAGTAAAATGAAGTTGGACATCTTTGAATACGAGCGTCCCATTGGCGTTCAGATATTTGGAAGTGAGATTGAGACCATGGTGCAATGCGCCAAGATCATTGAGCAAACCAATCCCGATTTATTGGACATCAATTATGGCTGTCCCGTGATGAAAGTGACCTGCAAAGGAGCTGGGGCGGGAATTTTAAAGGACATTGACAAGATGGTTCGGATGACCGAAGCCATTGTGAAAGCCACTACCCTACCCGTCACCGTCAAAACCCGCCTTGGATGGGATGATAGTTCAAAAAACATAGAACAAGTTGCAGAGCGATTGCAGGACATCGGCATCAAGGCTTTGACTATTCATGGTCGCACGCGTGTGCAGATGTACAAAGGCGAAGCCGATTGGAGCTTGATTGCCAAGGTGAAAGAGAATCCACGTATTCAGATTCCAATCTTTGGAAATGGCGACATTGACAGTCCGGAAAAGGCCTTGGAATACAAAAACAAATACGGTGTGGATGGGATCATGATCGGACGCGCCAGCATTGGGTATCCGTGGATCTTCAGGGAGATCAAACACTTTTTGGCCACAGGAGAAAAGTTGGCACCGCCGACGATAGATGAGCGTGTAGAGACCTGCAAGAAACATTTGATGTTCAGCATTCAGTGGAAAGGAGAAGTCTTGGGCATCTTGGAAATGCGCAGGCACTACACCAATTACTTCAAGGGATTTCCGCATTTCAAAGAAGACCGCATGGCGTTGGTTACATCCAGCAATTTGGAAGATATTTTGGAGCGCTTGGACCGAATCAAGATTGAGCGTGGATAATTTTATCTGGAATTTTCAAAGCAAGAAGGACAAGCGTTTAAGCATGGGCAGCCGATAATTGCAATAAATGTCCTCATTGTGACTCCTACTAATAATCTTGATTCATTTTATGAATTGACAGAACAACAAACTTGATTGTGAAAACAAATTAATTCGTTTCCAAAAGAGTGAAATAAAAAAGAAGCCTATTAAGGCTCCAAAGCCTCTGTAAAAGTTCGATTCTAACGGGTGAAGATTAGCAGTCTGTTCATAGGCAAGTCTGGAGA
>JBEISW010000232.1:0-3773 GCA_040375215.1 Crocinitomicaceae bacterium
ATAAATGAACCACCCCTCCATTCATTGGGCTGAGAATTTGACTGAACTTTTCACGCCTTTTGCCCAACCCATGTCTGAATATTCTAAAATTTACTTGCTCATTGATGAACAAGTAAGTTCGATATGGCTTAATGATTTGTTGGAACAATGCCCTGAAATTCATGAAGCCAATGTGATGGAAATTCCCAGCGGCGAGGAAGGAAAAGATTGGGACATTCTTAAGCACATATTGGATCAATGGGTTGAAGATGCTGCTGATAGACAATGCCTCATCATCAACATAGGAGGAGGAGCCACCACTGATCTTGGAGGATTTGCCGCATCCATTTACAAAAGAGGTTTGGACTTTTTTCATGTTCCAACTACTTTGATGGCCATGGTGGACGCTTCGCTCGGTGGCAAGAACGGAATCAATTTTCAAGGAGTTAAAAACATTGTTGGCACTTTTGAAGCGCCCAATGAGCTCATCATTTGCCCCACATTTTTATCCTCCCTCCCTGATGAAGCGCTGCTCTCTGGAATGGCCGAAATGCTCAAGCATGGATTAATCAAGGACCAAGCACTTTGGGATGCATTGATAGCATTGGACGAAATATCAGCGGAAACACTCACTCCATTCATTCAACGCAATATTCAAATCAAATTGCAGATTGTCGAAGATGATCCTTTTGAAAATGGTCAACGAAAACTATTGAATTTTGGGCATACCATTGGTCATGCCCTAGAATCCTATTCTTTAGAACAAAACATTCAAAACACCCACGGACAATGTGTGGTTTGGGGGATGATTTTTGCTTGTTTGATTTCCAAATCAGATGAGCTGCTCAACCAAGATGATGCAGAAGAAATCATTGAGAATTTACTTGACCTTTATCCCCTGCCTGCTTTATTACCGCAATGGAATGAACTAGAGAAATATCTGATACAAGATAAAAAAAATCAATCAGGTAAACTTCAATTCACGTTAATCAAAGCCATTGGCAAAGGCATCATTCAACAATCAAAGTCTTTATCTGAAGTTGAGCCATTGTGGAACACTTTCACTGCTTTGAAATAACAAATTCATCGCCATCTTTAAGAACAGGGAACTGCTCTCTGTACAGATCCAATTCTGACTTGTTCAGCTCAATGGTGCACACACCGGCGACATCTGATTGGGCCCAAAGCACAGCACCTTTTGCATCTATCAATGCGCTATCACCGGTGTAAATATTTTCCTTGTGATCCGTTCCTACCCGATTCACTCCCGCAACATAACATTGGTTCTCAATGGCTCTGGCTTTAAGCAAAGTTGACCATGCCTCACGGCGCGCACTGGGCCAATTGGCAACATAAATCAATACGTCATACTCAGGTGCACCATGCTGGTGGCGATTTCTACTCCATACCGGAAAACGCAAATCATAACATACCAATGGACTAATATTCCAGCCCTTCCAATGCTCGATGATTCTATCTGACCCTTTCTGATAAGTCTTTTCTTCCCCAGCAAAGGTGAACAAATGTCTTTTGTCATAATGAGAAAATGTACCATCCGGCCTTACCCACAACAACCGATTGTAAAGCCCTTCGTTGTCTTTAAAAGCAACACTACCACAGACCACTGCGTTCAAATCCTTGGACCATTTCCGCATCCAATTCAATGTCTCCGATGATTCTGAAAAAAGCTCAGCAGCATCTGAATTCATGGTAAATCCAGTAGTAAACATTTCCGGCAACACTATCAAATCTGTTGCTTCTAACTTCTGCAATACACCTTCCAAACGCAAGTAATTCTTGGCCGGAGACTCCCAACTCAATACCGTTTGTATCAAACTTATTCTCATGATACAAGATTAAAACAAATTATCGTTGGCACAATTCTCTGAATTCACAAAAGCGACATGCATTCAAATTGTCCGTACACACAAATTCATCCTTGGGTTTGGGTGTGTTCTTGAATACATCCTGGTTCAGCGCCTTTAACTCCAACGTTTCTGCTTTCATCGTTTCAATGAAATCAGTAATGTCTGAAGTGGTAATCTCTGGACGAACCTCTTCAAATCCATCCTTGACATAACAAACCATGGGAATCACCTCATCAAAGTCATGATTAAAATGATAACGTGCAAACAATGCGTAACCAATCAACTGTTTGCGGTGCTTTACCAAATCCTGCTTACCTGTTTTCCAATCCAAAATATAAATGACCCTTTCATGAGGCAACATAAAATCCACTTTACAATAAGCCTTGATGTCCTCTATGCGCGTTTCCCCATAGCCTGGAGGCTCTATGATCCATCTATCTTTTGACGACTGAGGCAAATTTCTGATCCATTCAAAACGATCAGACATTACAATATTCTTAACCGAGTGAAAAGCCCTCTGGCCCAATTCCTGCGCGTCAATTTTCTCCAACTCCTTGTAATGAATTTCTGAAAATTCTTTGCTGTTGACATACTCTTCTGTTCGGGCAAAAACAAACTGCTCCAACTTATCCAATTGCACAGGTGAACTGGATTTCTGCAAGCGGTGCAAAATACTCTCCACTACATCGTGCACGATGTTTCCAATCTCCAGTGGAATGGTGGTCATGCTCTTTAAACGGGCAATGTGTTTGATGTCAAACTCTTTATCGTACTTGTCATAGTACTTATAAAAATATTTTCGTTTGCACGTTTGAAAAATCTCAAAACGGCTCACAGACCAACCCAACTCAGAAGTAAAAGGAAATGTTTTCATGGTGCAAATTTCTATCGAACTTAAATATTTTTTGCCTTACAGGACAAACATAAATTATGCACATATCTCATTTCTCCCTATTTTAGGGCATGTTCCGAATGATAATTTTATTCACACTGCTGCCCATTATATCCATGGGGCAAAGCTTTGACTTGAATCGAAGAAAAGGAGGGACTTACTTTTTTAGTCAATACTTTGACCAATACAATCGTCCGCTTCATGGCACGTTTGCAAACATTGAAGACAGTGTGGTGGTTACCCGATCATTTGATTATGGGGTATTAACGAAAGAAACCCGGGATAAAAATGGATTCTCTAGCCACTTGTACCTCAGAGAAAATCCACTAAGTCCGGTCGCATCTTACCGCATTTGGCACAACCCAAAACAACTCAATGAATTCTGGGAATTTACATTGGACAAAAACAATCATATTAAAATTGAAATCTCTGTTTTCCAAGAAAACGGATTCCCTTTGATCCATCAAAATTTTTATCCGCTCAATGCAACGGAGCACCAATTGTACCATGGCATACCAGAGAAAGATGATAAGATAGACCCACTGGGATACACCAACACCTGGATGCCCATTGGTGTATATGAAGAATGGAATGAAAAAGGCATTTTAACCACAAGAAAAGAATACAGAGATACCGTCATCAACGTACCAGAGGAAGAAAGAAGAAAAGGCAAATACATCGAGAACTATGCAGATGGGTCCATGAAAATATCCGGACAATATGATGAATATGGCCACCCCATTGATGATTGGTATAGTTACCATGTAAACGGAACAGTGGCCAAAATCATTTCCTATGAATATCCCAATTCCTATTACCTCATAGAAAGGATGGTTGAATTTAATGACAACACAATAAAAACACATGAAATCACCCTAGACGGAAATGGTGGAGGTATGGAAACGCGCTGGAATGACAATGGCAAATTGTCCTATGAAAGGAAAATAAGAAATTACAATTGGGACAATAAAACAAGTTGGGAAAAATGGTATTACGAAAATGGCCTTCTACAGCGTTATGTCAATGTTGATCAC
>JBEISW010000218.1:0-4049 GCA_040375215.1 Crocinitomicaceae bacterium
AGTACAATATACAGAAGCAAAATTTTTCTATGGATTTCAAATCATGATGGAGAACATCCACAGTGAAACGTATTCATTGTTGATTGATACTTACATCAAAGATTCTGCAGAGAAGAGTTATTTGTTCAAAGCCATCGACACATTGGACTGTGTCAAGAAGAAAGCAGATTGGGCTTTGCGTTGGGTCAAGAACGGAAATTTTGCGGAGCGTTTGGTAGCTTTTGCCGCAGTGGAAGGTATTTTCTTTAGTGGAAGTTTCTGCAGCATTTTCTGGTTAAAGAAAAGAGGATTGATGCCTGGTTTGAGTTTCAGCAATGAGTTGATCAGTCGCGATGAAGGTTTGCATTGTGATTTTGCTTGTTTGCTATACAATTCCCACATTGTCAACAAGCTTCCCAAGCAGCGTATTTTGGACATCATCACCAATGCTGTTGAAATTGAGAAGGAGTTTGTTACTGATGCATTGCCAGTTAAATTGATTGGGATGAACAGTGATTTGATGGCGCAGTACATTGAGTTTGTTGCGGATCGTTTGTTGGTGGAGTTGGGAAATGAAAAGGTGTACAACGTGACCAATCCTTTTGATTTCATGGAGATGATTTCATTGCAAGGAAAAACCAATTTCTTTGAAAAGCGTGTAGGGGAGTACCAAAAAGCAGGTGTTATGTCTGGAAAAGAAAACCAGAATTTCACTTTGGATGCAGATTTTTAATATTCAATTTAGTCGTATTATAAAACAATATCAGAATGTTTGTAGTTAAAAGAGATGGTAGAAAAGAGTCAGTGAAATTTGATAAAATCACTGCACGCATTTCTAAAATGTGTTATGGTTTAAATCCGAGTGTAGACTCTGTTAAAATTGCCATGAAGGTGATTGAAGGAGTATACGACGGTGTTACCACTGTAGAGTTGGACAATTTGGCTGCAGAGATTGCAGCAACCAACGCCGCAACTCATCCGGATTATGCCTCACTGGCCTCACGCATAGCAGTGAGCAATTTGCATAAGAATACCAAGAAGTCTTTTTCTCAAACCATTCATGATTTGTACACCTACGTAGATCCCAAGACCGGACAAAACGCAGGTTTGATTGCGGATGATGTGTACAAGGTGGTACAAGAAAATGCACCACTATTGGACAGCACCATCATTTACGATCGTGATTTTAATTTTGATTACTTTGGTTTCAAGACCCTTGAGCGTAGCTATCTATTGAAGTTGTATGGCAAGGTGGCTGAGCGCCCTCAGCACATGTTCATGCGTGTAGCGGTGGGTATTCACAAAGCCGATTTGAATGAGGTGATCAAGACGTACAACATGATCAGTGAAGGTTGGTTTACACATGCCACGCCAACATTGTTCAATGCAGGTACTCCTAAGCCTCAGATGTCATCTTGTTTTTTATTACAAATGAAAGATGACAGTATCTCTGGTATTTACGATACTTTAAAACAAACAGCTTTGATTTCTCAAAGTGCAGGTGGAATAGGGTTGAGCATTCACAATGTTCGTGCTAAGGGATCTTATATCAAAGGAACCAACGGAACCAGCAATGGAATCGTTCCTATGTTGCGCGTGTTCAATGATACTGCACGTTATGTGGACCAGGGTGGTGGAAAGCGCAAAGGATCTTTCGCTATCTACTTAGAACCTTGGCATGCTGATGTTTATGATTTTTTGGAGTTGCGCAAGAACCATGGAAAGGAAGAGGCCAGAGCGCGTGATTTGTTCTACGCCATGTGGACGCCTGATTTGTTCATGCAGCGTGTGAAGGAAAATGGTCAATGGACATTGATGTGTCCCAATGAGTGTCCAGGATTGTCTGATGTTTGGGGTCCTGAGTTTGAAGCTTTGTACACCAAGTATGAGAGTGAGGGTCGCGGTAGAAAGACCATCAGCGCGCAAGATTTGTGGTACAAGATTGTTGAGTCTCAAATTGAAACCGGCACTCCGTACATGTTGTACAAGGATGCGGCTAACGGAAAGAGCAATCAACAGAATTTAGGAACCATCAAGAGTTCCAACTTGTGCACGGAGATTATTGAGTATACTGCAGCCGATGAGATTGCTGTATGTAACTTGGGATCCATTGCATTGCCCAAGTTTGTAAAGGATGGCCAGTTTGATCATAATCGTTTGTTTGAAGTGGCGTATCAATTGACCATCAATTTGAACAAGATCATTGATGCCAATTACTATCCAGTTCCAGAAACACGCAAGTCTAACATGCGCCACCGTCCCATTGGTATTGGTGTGCAAGGTTTGGCTGATGCATTCATCATGATGCGTTTCCCATTCGATGGTGAAGAGGCCCGCATGTTGAACAAAGAAGTTTTTGAGACCATTTATTATGCAGCTTGCACAGCTTCCAAAGATTTGGCCAAGCGTGATGGAGCATACGAGACCTTCCCGGGTTCTCCAGCTTCAAAGGGATTGTTGCAATATGATCTTTGGAAAGTAGAAACCACCAACCGTTGGGAGTGGGATGTATTGAAAGAAGAAATCAAAGAATTTGGATTGAGAAACTCATTGTTGTTGGCACCGATGCCAACAGCATCAACGGCTCAAATCCTAGGAAACAATGAATGCTTTGAGCCTTATACTTCCAATATTTATACCCGTCGTGTATTGGCCGGTGAGTACATCATCGTCAATAAGCATTTGTTGAAGGATTTGGTGAGCTTGGGCATTTGGAACGAAGATTTGAAGAACAAGTTAATCAGCGCCAATGGTTCAGTACAAAGCATTGCGGAGATTCCAGACAATTTGAAGGCTTTGTACAAAACAGCATGGGAGTTGTCTCAAAAGGCAATCATAGACATGTCTGCGGACCGTGGAGCTTATATCTGCCAAAGTCAGTCGTTGAATATTTTCATGGAGAATGCCAACTTGGGTAAATTGACATCGATGCATTTCTATGCATGGGAGAAAGGATTAAAGACAGGTATGTACTACTTGAGAACAAAGGCAGCAACAGATGCCATCAAGTTTACCGTTGACAAGAAATACCAAGAGGCACCCAAAGCTTCAACACCAGACTTTGGTTCAGCGCCAAAGTCGGTGGATCAAATCGCGCAAGAGCAGGCAACGATATCTTGCTCACTGGATAATCCGGATGCGTGTGAAATGTGCAGTGGATAGTGTAAAGATTAATATTAGGTTAGAGGGGCTGCGCAGCAGCCCCTTTATTTTTTAGGATGGGATGCTCCGTGCGAATGGCATTTCATGCTCTCGCTACCTCATACCTTCATTCCTTCATACCTTCATTCCTTCATTTCCTCATCCCTTTGATCTTGGCGCCTGCCCGGTGGCTCCGCTTTGCTTCACCACCGTTCACTGGGCTGTCCGCTGTATCTTTTGGTTCATTCCGCTTTGCTCCATTCCCCAAAAGGATGCCGCTCCCATCCCTGGCGCGGGCCGATTGGTAGGGTAGTGTTCCAGATTAGGATGGGATGGTTTTTCATTTCGACATCTCCCCTCCTACCGCGCAGCGGAAAGGAGGGGTGGCTCGGCTAGCCGAGACGGGGTGGTCTGACTCGAATTAAAAAAAGATTTACAAAAAACGGTCAAGCTAAATCAGGCATTAACATGACCACCCCGTCTGCTTCGCATCCACCCCTCCTTTCCGCTACGCGGTAGGAGGGGAGATGTCCGCTTTTCCCTTATATTCGCATTATAAACCAAGAACATGAAAAAACACATTCCCGCTCTCTTTCTGTTTCTCGCTCTATTTGTTTCCTCATCCCTTGTCGCCCAATCCCCGCAGGGCATCCCTTACCAAGCCGTCATGCGCAATGCAGATGGAACAGTAATGGCCAGCAGTGCAGTGAGCTTGACATTCATGATCCATGATGGTACGGCCAATGGAACGGTGGTGTATCAAGAGAGTCATTCCTTAACCAGCAACGTCCAAGGTTTGGTGTCTTGTGTGGTGGGCAATGGTGTTGTATCAGAAGGCAATTTTAGTAATATCAATTGGGGCGGTGGAGCCAAGTTTTTGCATGTGATGATGGGTAGCGTTGATTTAGGAACGCAGCAGATGTTGAGTG
>JBEISW010000346.1:0-2191 GCA_040375215.1 Crocinitomicaceae bacterium
ACGCTTGGAAACCAACTCCCTCTCACTGCAAGCCATTGCGGGTGTTGAATTTTCTGTTTTGAAAAAGGAAAAAAAGAGAAGAGGATTGTTTCGTTCTATTTTCAAGAAAAAACTAAAATCGGCCACTGACATCTAATGCCCATTCTGCTCTCAGAACTCAATGCCCTCATTCAGGCTACGGTAGAGCAAAAATTCCGTGGCCAATCGTTTGATGTCATTGCTGAAATTGGTCAAGTCAATATTAAAAAGGACAAGCAGCAGGCTCACATTGGATTGGTGGAGAAATCTGAATTGCCTGGTAAGTTTAAGGCCAGATTAGATGCCAAGCTATGGCGCAACTTGAATTTGATTGATCAATTTGAACAGGCTACTGGTCAACCGCTCAAAGCAGGGCTTCAAGTTTTGTTCAAACTCAGTATTCAATTTCATCCGGAGTACGGCATTAGTGCTCAGGTTTTGCACATTGACCCCAATTACACCATTGGGGCTTTGGCGCAAGAAAAAGAGAAGACCATTCAAAAATTATTGTTGAAGCATCCTGATAAAATAAGGTTGGTCAACGGCGAATTGAAAAGCCACAACCAAAGTTTGTCATTGCCCCTGATTATTCAACGCATTGCACTCATTACCGCCAAAGGGGCCGAGGGGGGTATTGACTTTCTGGATGAATTGATAAAAAATCGCCATGGCTATACATTCCATGTGGTCCCATTTTTTGCAGTAATGCAGGGTGAGACTGCCGCCGATAGCATCAAACAGGCCATTGTTCAAGTTTTTTTATCACAAGAAAAATTTGATGTAATCGTTGTCGTTCGTGGAGGCGGCGCAGCTTTGGATTTGCACGCCTTTGACCAAATGGCATTGGTAGAGGCTATTTTAAAATGTCCCATTCCCATTTTTACAGGAATTGGTCACACCCGAAATGTTTCATTGACTGACCAAGTGGCCAATGGTGCTTTTAAGTCGCCGACCAAAGTTGCCGAAGTCATATTGCACCACCAAGAAAATGCGGAATCAATCATGTTGAATCAATGGCAAAACATTCAACAAAGCGTTCCTTCGATGCTCATCAACAAAAAACAGAGCATCAATAGTTTGCAATTGACAGCAACGGCTTCTGCTCAAGGACGATTATCAGCGGCCAAATCTGATTTACAAAACCTTCAAGTAGTCATTCAGAGCGATGCGCAAAACCTGGTAAGACAAGCACAATCCGAAGCTTTGCAGCAATGGAAGGACATCTTAAAAGCAGTACCAAAAAATCTGCATTCACAAAATGGATTGATTGTCCAACAATGGAAGCAGATCAGTAAAGATGGTTCAGAAAATATGTCCAAAAAGGAATTGGCATTAAAGAACATCACCCAATTTGTAGAAGCCCATTCTCCAAAAAAATGGCTCAACAGAGGATTTGGAATTTTAAAACAACAAGGAAAAACCATCTCCTCATTGGATCAATTGCAACCCGAAACCCCATTGGTGATTGAAATGAAAGATGGGACTATCACCACACAAATACAAAACATTGATCATGACTGAACAACCCATACCTGCCAGCTATGAAGCGGCCTTTGAAGAATTGGAAACCATCGCGGTGGCCATAGAAAATGATGAAATCTCCATCGATTTGTTATCGCAAAAAGTAGAGCGCGCTGCCTACCTCGTACAATTTTGTCAAGAAAAATTGCGCAAAGCTGATGAGGACGTCAAGAAGATTATGGAGCAAATGAAAAACATTCCCGGTTGATTGTTCTTGTTTTTTTTGGGATAGCATTCCTATATGCTTCAGCTGGATTTGGGGGCGGAAGCATGTATTTGGCCGTGCTTTCTCAGATCACAGATCTTTCGTTTTTCCCCATGAAGTTTCATGGATTGGTGAACAACTTGGGCGTCACCTTGCAAGGATCATGGCAGTGGCGCAAATCGTTGACCAATCGAAAAAAAGAAATAATGGGCTTATTATTAGCCGCTGCCCTACCCTGCATGGCTTTTGGATTGTTGGAGTTTCAACTTTCCATACATAAAATGCTATTGGGCTTGTTTCTCACGATAGGCGGATTGGCCATTTTGGGACAACGCATTTGGGAAAAGAAATATGTTGCAATAAATGGTAAGACATTACAAGTTGTCTCATTCATCATTGGAAGTATAGCAGGCTTGACAGGAATCGGAGGAGGGATTTATTTCTCCC
>JBEISW010000365.1:0-1791 GCA_040375215.1 Crocinitomicaceae bacterium
GATCAAAGCAAAAGACAATTGGGATACGGAAGGAATGAAAGAGGTCATCAATGACGTAACCAATGATACGGATAAGGTTCTTTGGTTTGCCCTATTGAGTATGGCTCCAGCTCCTATTCAAAAACAAATTGAAACGATTCCTGAAAAGTGGAAAGGGGAATATTTACCAGAAAGGGTTAGTCCAACCATTTTTCAAACGGTTTTGTACTATTACATGAGAATGGCCATGGAAGATGAATTGGGTCACAAAGGATGGGAGTTATTTTGCAGCAACCATCAGTATCAACGCGCTTACGGACATTTGTTGCTACAGGAGAATTCACCTTGGTGGGATGATGTCAAAACTCCGGATAAAGAAGATCGGAAGTCCATTGTCAAAAAAGCTTGGGAAAAATCATGGGCCATCTTGACTCAAGAATATGGAGACAATCCCGCTATGTGGACTTGGGAGCAATCTTGTCAATTGGAGATTGGACACCCTATTGGAAAAGTAGCTGTTCTTGCACCGTTCTTCAATGGGCCCAAGCATCCCGTATATGGCAGCAATGAGACCATTCACCAAAGCGGATTTCATCCGGATTCACTAGCGCATTACAAAGTTCATTTTGGTTCGCAGATGCGAATCATTGTTGATTTTGGCAATGCCCGTGAGGGATTGAATGTTACCCCAAGTGGACAAAGTGGACATTGGTTGAGTCCTCATTATGATGATCAACATGATCTGTATGCCCAGCGTGGTTTTAGAAATCAAACCTTGAAAAATCAGGTTTTTGAAGGAGGAACCAGTTTGGTTTTGCACCCCTAAATTATTTTTTTTCAATTAATTAATGATTTAGGTCTGTTTTTGTAAAAACAAGGGCTATTTTTGCCAATCGCCCTTTTTGAATGAACGACACTGAATCTGTCATAGAAGAAAACATTGTTACCGAGAAAGTCTTGTATGGCTATCAGCAAGCAGCGCTCGATAAAATTTTTGATCGGATTCAAAAGTTTCCGGTCAATTACAATTTGTGCTTTCAATTGCCTACTGGGGGCGGAAAAACGATCATTTTTTCGGAGATTGCCAAACGGTATATTCGTGAAACGGGCAAGAAAGTCATGATTCTTACCCATCGTGTTGAGCTATTGGGTCAAACTTCACGCGTGCTCAATGAATTTGGAGTCAAGAACAAAATCATAGTCAGCAAAGTAAAGGAATTGGATGAGGAGGAAAATCATGACTGTTTTGTGGCGATGGTTGAAACGCTCAATAATCGCCTCAAAGATGAGCGAATGAAGTTTGATAATTTGGGTTTGGTGATTGTGGATGAGGCCCATTACAATTCGTTCAGAAAGCTTTTCAAATGGTTTGATGAGCCCATCATTTTGGGTGTCACTGCTACCCCGCTGAGCTCAAATATTCTTTTGCCTTTGAATGAGAATTACAATGAGCTGATTGTAGGAGAGAGTATTTCCAGTTTGGTTGAGCAGAAATATTTGGCCAAGGCCAATACTTATTCATACGATGTAAGTTTACATTCTCTGAAGTTGGGTATAAACGGTGACTATACCGTATCTTCCTCAGAGAAATTGTACGGCAATATTTTCATGCAAGAGAAATTGCTCTATGCATATGAGCAAATTACCAAAGGGACCAAGACATTGATTTTTAACAACGGAATTAACACTTCCAAGCAAGTGTACATGATGTTCTTGGAGGCCGGCTATGACGTAAGACATTTGGACAACACCAATAATGAGCAGGAGCGCAGGGAAATTTTAGAGTGGTTTCACACCAAGCCCAATGCCATA
>JBEISW010000013.1:0-19278 GCA_040375215.1 Crocinitomicaceae bacterium
ATTGTTTGTTGTCTATTTTACAATGTCCAATCACTATGATTATAGATTATTCAATAGTGAAGTGCCTGTGATTTTGTTTTACAGTTTATCAACTTTGTTTTTTGTTAAGGCGCTTGAGACAAGTAGGGGATGGTTTTTTATTGGTTTTTTATTGAGTTTAATGCCCTTTGCAAAAGAGCAGTCTGCCTTTATTGCAATTGTTTCATTTCTGTATATAGTGGTTTATCAAATACTGCGCAAGAGTTACAAAGATTGTATCAAGCTCGTTATTGGCGCATGTTCAGGCGGGGGACTATTATTTTTTATGGTGTTGATTATACATGGTTTAGACAATGTATTATGGATTTTTTCAATTGCATTGGATTATAAGGAGGTTGGCCTCATTGGGGAAGCGGTGGACGAAGGCCACAAGCTACTTGTTTTTTTGCATTTCAGGTGGCTCAATAAAGAAATGCTATTGATTTTTCCAATGGCTGTTTTGGGTTTAATACTTGGCGCAATAAAATTTAGCAAAAATTTGAGGGGTAATTATGAGACAATTTTTGGATACTACGTCTTTGGCTTTTTAATAGCTATTTATAGTGTTTTTGCCCCGGGCAATCGATGTATGCATTACAATTTACTATTATGGCCCGGATTGCTTTTTTTCATGAGCGTTTTGATAAGACACCTTCAACAAATGCAACCTCGATCAATTCATTTCATTTTTGGGTTGGTGTTTCTCATCATGATTAATGATATTAGGGTTGGAAACACTCGACCATGGAGGGCGTTTGAATCTTATCGGAAAAATTCTGATGAATGGAGAGAAGATCCGTTTATTCTTTCATTGATTGAGAATAAAATTTCAAAGAAGGATGTAGTGTTGTGGGGTTGGGATACAGTTACTCCCATATTATTTGATTTTAATCGCACAACTGGATTTCTTTACCCTCAGTTTGCATACGGTGAATATCAAAATATAAAGTTGGTAAGAGAGCATTATTTAAAGACTATTCAGAGTGATAGGCCGGAATATTTTATTGAATTAGTTGGTTCGGGTAGACGATACTTCAAAGACATCAATAAGTTTTCTGTGAGTCAATCATTTCAAGATCTGCAAAAAGAGCTGGATAAACAGTATAATCTCATATCAGCAGGACCGAATTATAAGATTTACAAAAGGAATTCTATTTGATACACCCAGGAATAGTAGATCAGTACCTTGGGTAGTATTTAATCATTTGATCAAAATCATTGTTTAAATCTGATTATGGCGGCGCCCATGCTGTAAATTGTGGGTGATATGGATCAAAGGTAATATGAAAAGATGCTGAAGACGAGAAAGGATAGTATAGTAAAATGGGTGATGAAAAATTTGAAAGCATGAGAAGATTTTTGTACGTCCTGCTTTTGTTATTTGGGACAACGGCTTTTGGGCAATCACCGCAACGTTTTTCCACGTGGAAAGCCTTGGAGGAATGGGTTCTTAAAAACGCCACAGTTATGCAATTGAACCAGGAGCAGTTGCGTTTAGCGGAATTGACAGAGCAGGCATCTTGGGTAAACACGATAAACCCTAGAATCCCAACCACAGCAAGTTGGTTGAATAACACTGATTTGCCAGTGAATTTTATTCCAGGGCAAGTTTTTGGAGGACCGGAAGGGACTTTTAGAGAGGTGACTTTTGGTCAGCAATACATCAGCTCATTTACTGCGGCGCCTCAATTGGACATTGTGAATGTGGCCAAATGGCAGGACATTCGGGCGGCCAAGGCCAATACAAGGGTAGTAGCAAATGAAGGGGCGGTGAATCGAATCAAGATGTTGGAGCAGGTCAATGTGCTGTATTGTGGAATAATACAACTGAAGAAACAACAAAAAATGTTGGAGCGATTTGTGGGATTGTCGGATAGTTTATCTCAAATAGTAGGAAGGAAGTATGAAGCAGGATTGGTAAGGCTTCAGGATAGAAATGATGCGCAAGTGAATGTTATACAGCAAAAGGGATTACTGCGCAATATTGAGCATCAGTTGAATTATCAGCAATCGTTGTTGTCGGCACTGGCGGGAGTTACTGTGGAAATAGAGGCGACAGAAGGTTTGGAGGAATTGGAAATGTTAAAGTCAGCTCCAAATCTAACAGCGTTGAACTTGGCCACATATAAAGTGGATTACGCTAAAATGATGTACCGCTCATCACAATTGGAACAGTTGCCGGTGTTGAGTTTTCAGTCTTCGTTGGCTTATCAAAACAACAGCAATGCGCAATGGATGGACCCTGCGAGCAAATGGATTTACAGCAGCTTTGTAGGAGCCAAGTTGACATGGGATTTGCCCACCAATGCTGTGAAGGCGACCAATGTGCGCGTCAAAAAAATCAATTTCAAAAT
Organism: Crocinitomicaceae bacterium; assembly: GCA_040375215.1. Lineage (GTDB taxonomy): Bacteria > Bacteroidota > Bacteroidia > Flavobacteriales_D > Sanyastnellaceae > CAMCTV01. Next base: position 2,373 of record JBEISW010000013.1, read on the forward strand.
GGCTGAGATTCTTTTGGAGGAAGAGAAAAGGAACACCAAAGTTAGAAATGAGCAATTGATGAAAGATTGGGAGAATGCCAAAAGGGAGGTGGAGGAGAAAGAGTTGATGGCTCAATTGGAAAAGGACAGTTACAGGCAAGCGGGAGATCAATATGAAAAGGAAATAATAGGATTGGACAAACTTATTTTGGCTCAAAACAAATGGCTATCTGCGCAATTGAGCGTCTTGAATGCCCGAATCAATCAGCAGATGTATCAACAGAAAATACGCATCAACTATGCAAATTAGAACATGGATTTTTTCCTTGACAATGATCTCAATGTGGGGTTGTAAAGGAACACAACAGGAGGTGAGTCCGCTAAGAAATGATATCACAGAAACGGTTTTTGCATCAGGTCAGTTGGTGGCCAATGACCGTTACAATTTGACGGCCCAGTCAGAGGGGTATTTGACAGTGATACTGGTAAACGAGGGATCAGAAGTGACCATGGGTCAATTGATTGCTGAGATTGATAATGATGGATCAGACGCCGGCGCAGCCGCAGCGCAAGCACAACTGCGAATTGCGCAGCAGAATGCAACAGAACAGTCGCCAGCATGGCAAGAGGCAAAGTTGCAATTGGAGACAACGGATCAGAAGATGCAACAGGAAAAGCGACAAAAGGAAAGGTATGAGTCGTTATACCAAGCCCAGAGCGCCTCGCGATTGGAAATGGAAAATGCCCAATTGGCCTTTGAATCAGCCAAGAACAATTGGTTGGTTGCGAAAAAGAAAATGCAACAAATAGAGCAACAGGCGGATTGGACCTTGGCGGCCCAACAGGCACAGGCTGTCCAGCAAGGAAAGGCTTCTCAATACAATCAAGTCAAGGCATTGTCTGCAGGAACAGTTTTGCGATTGATGAAAAGAGCCGGAGATTTTGTTAGGAAAGGCGATGTGATAGCTGTTTTGGCTAGTGATCAACAACTGGTGGCACAGCTCAATGTTGACGAGAATAGCATCAAGAAAATCAAAGAAGGACAACGTGCGCACGTACAATTGAACGTCGATAAAGGAAATGTGATAGAGGGAGTGGTTAGAACCATTTATCCGTTGTATGATGAAAACACACAGTCATTTTTGTGCGACGTTTCATTTGAAAAACCATTGGATTTCCAGGTTATTGGGACGCGTTTAGAGGTGAATATTGATATTGCCAAGCGTAAGCAGGTGTTGTTGATTCCAAGAGCTTATTTGAGTTACAGCAATACCGTTCAGGTTAAGGGTGAAGAGGAGGCGCGATCGGTGGAGGTGGGAATAAGGAGTACTGAGTATGTGGAGATAACAGGAGGGTTGAGTGAGCAAGATGTGTTGATTCCATTGAAAAAGTGATGCGATGAAAATCAATAGGCACATTGCGACAACTTATTTTATTGCGTCTAAACGGATGACCACAGTGGCTATTGTTGGTGTGTTGTTAGGGATGTCAATATTTATGTTTATGAACTCTATGGCGGAAGGTTTTGATCGATCATCCAGTGAGTCATTTTTTAAATCTACACCGCACATTAGGGTATACAAGGATGATGTATTTAGCACACCGCTCAGCGCGGAAGGCACAACGATGATCATTAATCCCAAGGTTGTGCCCACAAAGAACACCATTGAGAACCCTATGGATTGGGTGAGGTTGATTAAAAAGCAGAATAATGTTTCAGTGGTTTTTCCTCAGGTATCATGTCCTGTGTTTTACAATAATGGTAAATCACAAATTACTGGAACCACCATTGGATTTGATCCATTAGAGGCGGATAAAATGTTTAAGATTTCGACCTTTACCGTGCAAGGAAGTATTCAATCCTTAATTACGCATCAAGATGGAATTGTAATTGGTAGCGGTATTGCAGAAAAAATGAATATTAGAACAGGAGATAAGATCAACATGACCTCCTCAAAAGGGGTGAACTTGACTTTGACCGTTGTTGGTATTTTCAAAACCAATAATTCTAAAGAAGATAAAACCAAATCATACGTGAATTTGGCCACCGGACAGCAGTTTTTAAAGGAGAACAATGTGTATGTGACAGACATTAATGTGAATGTAAAAAACCCGGATAAAGCGCCTGAAATTGCTGCGGATTTGACCACATTAACAGGATACAAGGCGGAAGATTGGAAGGCGGCCAATGAGGCATACATGGCGGCATCAAGGATGCGAAAAATTGTGATTACCTTTATCAGCTTTACGCTTTTGATTGTTTCTAGTTTTGGTATTTACAATATTCTCAATATGACTGTAAGTCAAAAGATCAATGATATTGCGATACTCAAGGCAATGGGATTTAATGGCGGTGATGTGGTTCGTATTTTTGTTTATCAAGCGATGACCATTGGCGCTATTGGTGTTGCATTAGGGGTGGTATTTGCCCTCATATTGGTGCAGGCGCTTCAGCATGTTTACATTGGTGGAGACATCGGTTATTTTCCTATTCGATTTGAGCCTTGGGTGTTTTTCAGAGGGATTTTAATAGGTTTATTTATCACATTTCTTGCTGGGTACGTTCCAGCTAAGAAAGCGGCTAAAGTTGACCCTGTTAGCATATTTAGAAAATGATATTGAGTGTAAAAAACATTGAGAAGAGTTTCCATGATCCAGTGACCTTTAAGGTATTGGATGGAATTGGGTTTGATGTGGCTCGTGGAGAATTTTTGACTTTGGTAGGAAAGTCGGGATGTGGCAAGTCTACGCTATTGTACATTATGTCCACAATGGATACTGATTACACCGGGCAACTGGTTATTGATGGAGAGGATGTGAGTGGCTATGATCAAAACAGGCTGGCAGCTATAAGGAATGAAAAGATAGGATTTGTATTTCAGTTTCATTACCTGTTGACCGATTTTACTTGTTTGCAAAATGTTATGATACCAGCGTTGAGATTGGGAAAAATTTCTGATAAAGAAATTGAATTCAGGGCCATGGAGAAATTGCGCATGTTGGGGATGGAAGACCAAGCCTTGAAGCCTGCGTCAAAATTATCGGGAGGGCAGCAGCAACGCGTTGCAATTGCAAGGGCGTTGATCAATGATCCGTTGATTATTATGGGAGATGAGCCCACAGGGAATTTGGATTCAAAAAACACGCAAATTGTATTTGATATCCTGCAAGAGTTGGCACGCGAGAAAAAGCAGACGATTATTGCTGTGACGCATGACAATGATTTTACCAAGGCTAGTGATCGCACAATAGAAATGATGGACGGAAGGATAATATAAAAATGGAGTACAATATGAATAATAAAGCGCCTAAAAAATGGAAAATGATGCTATTGACATGGCTATTTGTATACCCTGTGATTAATATCCTTTTCGCCCTCCTTTTTCCATTGATTCAAGAGTTTAATCAACTGATAAAGACATTGATATTAACCCTCATATTGGTTCCTTTAATGGGGATGGTTTTGCCCAAATTGCATCAACGGTTTGCAGATTGGTTGAGACGCTGAAGTGTTATTATAGAAGATATACATTTAACATTTAAGCTTATTGAAGGCATCTACCTTGCGTCAAACTAAAAAGAATGAAAAAACAATTATTGACTTTGGCCGCATTGATTTGCGCAACTATTGTAAGCGCGCAGTTTGCAGTGAAGATTACCCCATTCACTTTTCTTAAAAATCAGTATTTTATGTTGCACGGGGAGTATATCATCCCAGGTACAGAGAAGTTGTCTATAGGATTGGGAGTGGCCCCTAACATGGTCCCAAAGACCAGTTTTTTGGATGATTTGGAGGATGTTTTTGATGGAGGTTATTATTACGAATATAACAAAGACAATTGGTTAGCTGGTGCAAAACCAGGCTTTGCTATCGATCCAGAGTTACGATGGTATTTTAAAGAAGCTTATGATGGATTTTTTATGGGTTTATACTCCTCGCAGCGTTTTTCAAGTGGGGTAAGATTGGAGGAGTTATATACAGGCAAAGAAGATCCTTTAGATCCATTGTCAGCAGATTTAATAGCATCTCCAACAGGTGGTTATGTTTTGTCAAAGTCACACATCTCTATTTACGGATTGCAAATGGGATTTTGTCAAACTTATGGTGGTGACAATAATATCCTATTGGATGTTTATTTTGGGGCAGGAACAAAAAACACGAATATTACTTGGTCAAAGAATAATTTAGAAGGCCCTGGTCGTGCAGATACGGATCGTTCAAGCATTGCTTTGCGTGCCAATGTAGCGGTGGGTTATATTTTCAAATAAATACACTCAATAAATAAAAACAGAGGGGGGTCATTAGCCTCCCTTTTTATTTTTTCCCAAAAAGTTTTTTCTTCATAGGTAGCTCAACCCATCGGTATAATAAAACTCCAATGAAAACGGATAAAGAGATGACGATTGTGTACAGTGTTAGATTTTCGGGAACATCGAGTGTTCTCTGTTTTTGCTGATAAAATAGAACATTGATCACGGCCAATACAATGGGAAAGTGAGCAATGTATATGGCATAGCTGGCATTCCCCAATTGCATAATCCAGTTGTGATTTAACCAATGTCTTTCATTTGTTTGTGAAACTTTGAAAATGAGTAGTCCAGATAATGACGAAACAAAGAGGTAGTTGAAATTGGCCCATTGCTCAGGCAGGCAATACGCGCTGAGTACAAAGATTAGTGCATTAAACAATAGCAACTTATTGAGATGATGGAAAATAAAAGATTTTACCAAAGAGCTGTTGTCATGAAATACAAATGCTAAATACCCACCTAACGCCATGCACTCAAACTTATTTAATATCAGGTAAAGGGCTAGGGGTTGAAGCGGAAGATGAAACCGAATAACCAATAGCTTGACTACAATTTTGGACACCATCCAAAGCGCCCCGAAAAACAAAATACCATTTTTGTGTTGCTTGATTTTTCGCAATAGCAAAGGCCAAAAGAGATAAAAATGTTCTTCAACACCGATGGACCATAAATGCCCAAGCATTCCTACGGAAGGGATGAAAAGCAGTGCTACGTTTGGGGAGAAAAGGACGTGGGATGCGACAAAGAAGAGTTGATGTTCATGCCAATCAAATGGATTGGGATAATTCAACAAAGGCCAATCAATGGCGCCTGCAAGAAATGCAAATCCAATAAGCAATAGATATAAAGGCCAAATACGAACCACCCTTCTCCAGTAAAATTGACGTATGGAGATTGTGCCTGTTTTTTTTGTTTCAGTGATCAATACATGTGTGATTAAAAAACCACTGAGGACAAAGAAAAAAACAACAGCATTAAAACCAAGGTGGGAGATTAAAGGAGCGGACCAATGCATTTTTCCTTGCCACATGTATGCCATGGGTGCAGCGGTATAGATGTTGTTCAAATCGTACCATAGCGTGGGAAGCCCATATACTTTTTTCATCATTTCAATATGGCCGACGATGACAGCTAAGGCTGCAAATAGCCGCAAGGCGGTGATTCCTGGAATTTGCAACGGTTTTGACATTCCTTTCAAAAGTAGGGATTTCTTTAGATGGTTTTTAAGCAAAAGGGGTTGATCCTTTTCTTCCGAATGGAGATTTATGGTTATGCATAAAAAAGGATTTACATCATTATCCACGATGTTTTATGTAATGAAATGATTAATAGTTTGATTAGTAATGAACCAGGAGCGAAAAAATTTCTATTATTGTTGTGTGAAAATTCAATTCAAGTGTGGATTTGTATGTCTCATCATTCTTTCATTCGCCTGCAATAAGGGCATTGAGATTGAACCAAGTGTTTCTCGAGAGGAACTGAAGGGTTGGGAAAAAACGCTCAATCCTTTTTTGGAAGACATGGAATTGGGGACCAAGACAGCCTATACAACCGGTAATATTACTCTATCAACAGGGTCTTGGACATTTGATGATGCAATGATTGGCACTTCCACAAGCGATAAAAAGTCAGGGACAAAGTCTGCAAGAATAAGAAATACAGGGAAGATAACTTTGTTAACCGATAAGACAAACGGAATAGGAACAGTTACCATTAAGCACGCCGCCTATGGCAGTGATGCATCAAGTACATGGCAACTATGGTATTCAACCAATGCAGGAGTTTCTTATACCCAATCTGGAACTACAATTACATCAGTAGCGGGTAATCTCAGCACTGTTACATTTACCATCAATGTTGCTGGAAGTGCAAGAGTGGAAATCCGTAAAATCAGCGGAGGTACCAATCGAATCAACATAGATGACATCAATATAACAGACAATGGAAGTGGAACGGTAACACCACCATCAACAGGGGGTATTAAGAAGTTTTTGTTTGATGCCAAGCACGGTCAAACAGCAGGAAATGCGGATTGGGTGATAGATCAAGATAATGGAACACCCCAACAAATCCCAACACCATTGCAAAGCACCGTGACTAGCTCAACATTGGGAACGTATTGGACAGGGGGTATTTCTTCATGGGGAATTGCATTGGCTAAACTGGGACATACCGTTCACAATTTGCCATCCTCGTCTTCTTTAACTTATGGCAACTCATCCAATACATTGGACTTGATGAATTATGATGTTTTTGTTGTGGATGAACCCAATACATTGTTCACTGCAGCAGAAAAGACGGCAATGATGCAGTTTGTTCAGAATGGTGGTGGATTGTTTATTGTAGGAAATCACAACGGGTCAGACAGAAACGGAGACGGATATGATGCGCCCGCCATTTGGAATAATTTCTTTTCAAGCAATGGCGTTGCTGCAAATCCATTTGGATTTTCTTTTGATTTATTGAACTTATCAGGCACAACAACCAACAGAGCCACTACAACCACTAATCCCATTTTGAACGGATCCCAAGGCGCGGTATCTTCTATTCAATACAACAGTGGAACATCAATGACCATGAATCCCACAGCCAATTCTAGTGTTACGGGATTGATTTGGAAGAGTGGTGTAACAAAGAACAATAATAATGTTTTTTGTTTGAGCGCTACTTATGGAACGGGAAGAGTAGTTGCGTTAGGAGACAGTTCTCCCACTGATGATGGAACCGGCGCAGCAGGTGATGTGTTGTATGACGGGTGGTCTGTTTATAGTCACACGAAATTGCTCATGAATGCCTCTTTGTGGTTGGCGGAATAAAACAACTTTGGTTTCTTTCAAGGAGTTGATGAACCCTTATATTTGTTCTCAAAGCCTTACCAATGCTATTCAACAGTTTTAATTACCTTGTTTTTCTTGTTTCGGTTTGGTTGATTTTTTGGTTTTTGCTAAAGGAAAAAACAAAACTTCAGCAACTGTTTTTGCTTTTGGTCAGTTGTTATTTCTACATGTTTTTCATTCCCAAATACATTATCATTTTGGGATTGACGATTGCAGTGGATTATTGGGCGGGAATTGAAATAGAGCGCCAGGGGAATCCGCGAAAACGAAAGTTTGTTTTGTACTTGAGCGTAATCGTCACATGCGCCATTTTGTTTGTTTTTAAATATTACAACTTTTTCTCTGAAAATGTTTTGGCGTTATCTCATTTATTTGGCGGTGAATGGTCTATTGGTATTTTAACTTGGGCCCTTCCCATAGGATTATCCTTTCATACCTTTCAAAGTTTGAGCTATGTTTTTGAGGTGTATTATAAACGCCAAGTGGCGGAACGAAATTTTCTGACGTATTCATTGTATGTCATGTATTTTCCTCAATTGGTTGCTGGACCCATTGAACGGCCAGGGAATTTGTTGCAGCAACTGAATAAGCCTTTTTCTTTTGATGCGAGCCTAGCGAGTGATGGGCTGCGTATGATTTTGTGGGGATTGTTTAAAAAAGTAGTGATTGCAGATACCTGCGCGATGATTGTCAATGCTACGTATTTGGATATTGAAAGTGCCACTACTTTGGATTTGTGGTATGCGGCAGTGTTGTTTTCTATACAGATTTACGGTGATTTTTCTGGCTATTCTGACATTGCGCGGGGAAGCTCTCAATTGCTGGGAATCCGCTTGATTACCAATTTCAATTTTCCTTATTTTTCAAGAAGTATTACAGAGTTTTGGAGTCGTTGGCATACTAGTTTATCCACGTGGTTCAGGGATTACGTCTACATTCCTTTGGGAGGCAATAGGGTGAGCGTTCTGCGCCAATCATTGAATGTGTTGGTGGTCTTTGTATTGAGTGGATTTTGGCATGGGGCGCAATGGACATTTATTGTGTGGGGGTTGGTGAATGCAGGTTTTGTTCTTTTGGAAAAAATTACTTCATGGGGTAAAAAAGCCCAATCATTGTTATTGATTCCGTTGACTTTTTTAACAACTACTTGCATTTGGGTCTTTTTTAGGGCGGAGAACACGAGTAAGGCTTGGTTACAATTGCAACGGATGTTGATTGATATTAAAGATGGTTCGCACATATTATCAGATCGAAAATTGTGGTTGATGATTATTTTTTTCTTTTTGATGGAGTGGGTGCAGCGTAATAGAGCGCATGGATTGGATGTCCAGCATTGGCGCCCCACCTATCGGTACGTTGCGTATTTGCTGGTTTATTTGTTGGTGTTTTTTATGGCTGTTTATCCGGCCAATCAATTTATATATTTTCAGTTTTGATGAAAGGGTTCTTGTATAAGCTTTTGGTATTTGGGGCGATTGCGTTGTTGACGCATGTGATTGCGGGGTATCATATGAATGGGGATACTGATACCAGTTACTTGAGGTTCACGCCGAGCAATAACACAGGATTTATCACGGGAAATTCAAGAGCCGCTCAGGCTATTTGTCCAGATGACATTACAAGCCATGAGGGCTTGTTTAATGCGGGATTTTCTTTAATAACATCTCCATACGGAGAAGTTTATACCGACTATCTAAAAAGACAATTGAACGACAAAAAAAGAGAACAACTTTTTATTTTTTGCGTTGATCCCTGGTCTTTGTCCACATCTAAAGATTCTGTTACCGGATCTGAAATTTTTTCTGAGGAGACAAAAGTTGTTTCTTCAACAGCAACCATTACCAATCCCAATTGGGAATTTATGATTGAGCAATATGCAGAAGGATGGGGAAATATCATTCTTGAGCATTATCGTCCGACGTCAGGAATGTTTTTGCACAGTAATGGTTGGTTGGAAGTAAAGCGGGATTACGATGAAAAGCGTTCCGCAGCAAGAAGAGCCGAAAAGTTGAAAGTATACAAGAGAGAAGCATTTGTTTCCAATCACCCATCTGTGATGCGCAAGGCATCACTCATTGGGTTGATTAAGGATATGAAAAGCAGGGGTCGGGTGATGATGGTAAGAATACCGGTTCATCCAGATTTTTTTGAAATGGAGCAAGCTTTCTGGCCCAGTTTTGAATCAGAAATGATTGAGATTGCTGCAGGACAAGGAATCGTTTTTTGGAGCCCTAAGGAGTTGAATGAACAATTGACCTATAATGATGGTCACCATATGAATTATCAAAGCAGCCATCGATTTAGCCAATTGCTCAATCAAAAAATTATTGCGTTAAAAGGCAATTAATATCTTATTTAATTAATCCTTTACACAACGCACGCTCATTCCTGTTTTTTTCATGATAATATCTCTGTTAATGCCCAACTCATTGTAGGCCAAACCCCTGCTCCAAGCTGTGTTGGTATTGTTGTTGGATGAGGTCCACCAGAATCCAAAGTTGCTTGCCGCTGTGAAATTTCCCGGTGAGTTCGCCATGCGATATCCACCAGGGAGCGCTGTAAAAGCTGAAGAATTATTTGCACCAATATTTGGAGCGGACCAATCAGCATTTCTGAAATTGCTTCCTACAGCAGCGCTAGCTCCGCGCCAGCCACTAGCGATTTGATCAGTTGTTAAAAGACCTTGAGCATTTTCTAAATACATCCAATCGCAATCTGAAGCTACATGCCAACCAGTAGGGCAAAGGTTGCCTGTATTGACAGCGAACCAATTGTAGAGCGCTCCATAGGTTGAAGTAGGGCTATTGTTGTACCAACAGTAAGCCGGGGTGGTTAGTGCGGTCCAATCTGAATTGGTTCCTACAGTAGGAATGTCAGAGCCATCGCGGTATTTGGTGGAGGATAAGTTTTCTTGAAACCAACACTGACCTCCAATTTCGACTAAAGCATAATTGACATTGTTGTAGTTGAGAGATGTTTCCCCGTAACATCCAGTGACCGCTATTGTTTGCGCCGTACAAAGCGAGTTGTCAGGAAGTACAACAGATCCGGGACCAGTAAATGATACATTTTGTGGGTTGGCCGCACTGATTCCGGGGACAATTACAAATTTATTTCCAACAATTAAAGAGTCACCATTTGCGCTTATCCGTGTTGAAATATCTTTTGAGTAGAGGGAATAAGGAACAGATAGCAACTGCTGAGTTCCAAGGTCTATTGGGCCATCTCCGGAGTTGACAATTATATGAAGAAATTGGTTTTCATCTTCCCAATTGATATCGTTAAATATGCCAACACTGGGTGTTCCAGAACCTAAGTTAAGATCTATCAATCCTTGGCTGTTGGTAGTGGTGTTGTGGTTTTCTTCATAAGTAACAGGACCATTAATCACGTTGGAGTGAATTTTAAAAATAACGGTAACGGGCGTATTTGTGAGCAAATATCCGGTGTTATTTCTTACAACTGCCTGATAAGGAATGGCAGATGGGGATTGAGAAAAAAGGAAAAAAGGAAAGAGGAAAAGAAGGAAAAAGGGGATGAGGAATGGGTTTGTATTTCTTTTTTTCATGTTCAAATATAAATTAATCTTTTAGATACAAATCATTCTTTCAGATATAAATTAATCTTTCAGACAACGGACGCTCAATCCGCCTCTTTTGGAGTAGTATAAACTTTGAACAGCAGCGCTATCGAAATTCAATTTACGGTATACCCCATCAGAACCAAAGGTATTTTTCGTCCAAAAGTATCCATATACATTTTGCTGACTGTAGTTTCCATTGCTTAATCGGTATCCGCCACCTTGTGCGCCAAATCCAGATGCATTGGTTGCTCCTGTATTGGGCGCATTCCAATTGGCAGTGGATTTTAAGAGTCCACCCGATACGGGAGGCCCACCAAGAAAGTCGAACAATGTGTTCCATTCAATAGTGGTGGGCACATGCCATCCGCATGGACAAACGCCACGGGCATCGGTCACTGCATAAAAGTTGTACAATTTGCCAAATGTTTCATCCATTGCAGGATCATCATTGTAGTGGGCCCAAGACCCAACGGATGAAGATTGCCATGAAATAGATATGAGATCGGTTACAAGTGGATCGCCATTGCAATATTTGGATGTTTTTAGGTTTTGAGCCAGCCACTCTTGTGTTCCAATGATTACAGAAGTATATACATTTCCGTCAGCATCAAAAATGCTTTCAACGGCAGGAGGATTAGCCGCGCTGATACCAGGAACAATGGTTACAGTATTTCCAATGATTAACGAGTCCCCAGTTGCGCTTACACGCATATAGGTATTATGTGTATGTAATGCATAAGGAACAGACATCATTTGCTGTGTTCCCAGGTCAACCAAACCATTCCCGGCATTCATCTGCACGTGAAGAAATTTGGCCCCATTGCTCCAATCAATGGTGTTGAACAAGCCAATGGAAGCGGTTCCTGACCCCACGTTGACGTTGATCAACCCTTGTGCATTGGAAGAAGTAGCGTGAGATTCCTCATACACCACAGACCCATTGGCCGTTACATCGTGAATTATCAAGGTGATATTGAGTGATGCATTGGCCATTGCAGAACCGTCGGTATTGCGCACCACCGCTTGATAGGGAATGGTAGAGGGGGACTGGGAGAAAAAGAAGAGAGGAAGAAACAGAAACAGAGCTAGAAACAGAAACGGAGCGGTTAATTTCATGAGGATTGATTTGTTGAGTGCAAGATACAGCGTATGCGACATGTTCTGAATTAATCTTGAATGGTATGGCTATGAAACCTTCCTACCTCTGCAATCATGCTGTGGTAGTATTTGTACCACTGAAGGCCTAATTTCTTAGCCTCGATGTGAATGGGGTGTGCAGCCCAGATCTGCACGGATTCCATGTCTTTCCAGTAGCTGATAAAAGTACCCCGGCCCTCATGTTTCATGCTTTCATAACCCAAGTAGCCGGGAATGGTTTTGACCAGTTCCAAAGTTTTCTCGTCGTACTCCGCATAGCCTTCCAAATGATCTGACAGATAATAATTGAAGATGGATGCAATGAAAGGCGCAGTGGGCGGGGTTGGAGTGTTCCAGTTGATCATGAGCTGGGGAAATTAAAGTTCTTTGGATTTAGATAGAATATTTGAAATGTGGGACAACAGAAAATCTGGAATGTTATTCTTTGTCATTATTTTATTATGCTCATATGACAAGACATATTGCGGGAACTTTTCAAAACCACTCACATCAAATAAATCCACTTTATCAAAAAAATTAAAATGAGCATCAAGGTTTTTGTATCCATCAAAAAATCTATTTTTAATTTCTTGGTCTGGTACAAAGTGTCCCCCGTTTGCAACGCGACTGGCTACTCTTTTTTTGGCTTCATCTACAGAATCTAGGCACAGGAAAATCAACTGTATTTCGTAACCGTTATTTTTAAAGTGCTTCGGCCAGAACAATGGAGTAGAATTAAAGTTGGTCTCATAACAAAAGTTTTTTCTAAGTTGAATCGCCTCGTGAATACCACTTTCGAGGTCGGAAAAGGCTTTATTGTGTGCTATTGTTTCTCTGAGATCAGAATCGAAAAGAGAGCGATAATGTTTTAGATATTGAATATCGTAATCAAAAGGATCAAATTCATCAGCAGATAAAAGTCGTGAGAAAGAGGACTTTCCGGCTCCATTGCATCCTGCTATGACCAATAATATTGGATTAGACATTTTGAGAAACCGTTACAGTTGAATTGGGCAAAAGACCAGATTTTGTAGCGGCTTGATAAACTTCAATTTGTCGTTTTATTTCAGGCATGGCCATTTGCATTTGTTTTAAATAAAATGCAATTCGTGCTTCTGTATTTTCAAAACGACTCATATCACAAATTTAAGGTATTTGAATCAGAAAAGGAAGGTGATTTGCAATATTATTTCCTGATGTATGTATCAAGTTTTTGCGCGTACTCATGAATGCGGGCAATGTTGGTTTGGTGATAACCTAAGCGCCTCCAAACTAAATGATGGCACTCCTATTCCATTGATTACGGATAACACCACCTGGAGCACCACAACGACACCCGCATATTGCTATTATCAAAACAACATGGCCTAACAACAAAGAATGATATGTTGAAATGAAAACTCCACGAATTAGGCAAAGTTTATCCGATTGTAGGAAGGATAGTAAATGAATAAGAAGGCGATGAGGGGAGACAATCCTGCCCCGAAGATGGTGGACCCAATGATATATCTTTGAAAGCAATAGAGGTAATGAATAGTTCCTAATATTTGTTGATTAAAAAAATGGAAAAGAAAAGAGTCGTTATCGTTGGTGCTGGATTCGCGGGAATCCAACTGGCTCGGAAGTTAGATCCTCAATTGTTTGAGGTTTGGGTGCTGGATAAATTGAATCATCATCAATTTCAACCGTTGTTTTATCAAGTGGCTACTTCGCAGATAGAGCCATCTTCCATTTCATTTCCGCTTAGAAATGTTTTTAGCTGTAGAGAGAACATCCAAGTTCGCATGGCAGAGGTTAAGGAAGTACAAACAGAAAGTAAAAAAGTCATAACAGATATAGGTGCGTTTTCATATGACATCCTGGTATTGAGTATGGGGTGCAAAACCAATTTTTTCAATGATGAAGTTTTGGCGCAACATGCCCTCCCATTGAAGAGCTCATATGAAGCCATTGCGATACGCAATCACGTCCTTCGGTCATTTGAGAAGGTTTTATCCGCAAGTGAGGAGCAATTGCAATCCCTTATGAATTTGGTTATCGTTGGTGCAGGCCCAACAGGGGTTGAATTGGCAGGTGCATTTGCAGATATCAAAAAGTATATATTGCCCAAAGATTTTCCAGGGGTAGATTGGAGCAATTTTACCATCCATTTGGTGAGTCCAAATGGAATAGTATTGAACGCGATGAGTGAATATGCGCAGGCAAATGGCAAGCGTTATCTTCAAGAAATGGGCGTAAACATCATTAGCAATGAGCGGGTAGAATCCTATGATGGGAAAGCGCTTCGGTTTAAATCGGGATTAACCATCCCCAGTGAGACCGTGATTTGGGCAGCCGGTGTTACACCCAATACATTGCAAGGATGGCCTGAAACGATTGAGGCAAAGGGAGGGAGATTGGTAGTGGATCGATTCAACAAATTGAAGGGTGTTGAAGATGTTTTTGTTTTGGGAGATCAAGCCTACATGGAAACAGAGAAGTATCCGAAAGGACATCCACAAGTGGCCAACGTGGCCATCAATCAAGCGGTGTTGTTGGCCAAGAATCTTGGTTACTTAGCCAATGGCAAAAGCCTCATTCCATATGAATACAAGGATTTGGGATCCATGGCCACCATTGGAAGAAGCAAGGCCTTGGTGGACATTAAAAATTTTAAATTAAAAGGATATTGGGCTTGGGTGATTTGGACATTTCTTCATTTGATGCTGATATTGAGTGTTCGCAATAAGCTCATCATATTTATCAATTGGCAATGGGCATATTTCTCCAAGAACACAGCGCTTAGATTGATTTTGCAGCCGGAGAAAAGGAAGGAAAAATCAAATGCATAGTGCAGAAATTACTAGTTTTACGCTTGACACATTACTCAGATTTAACCAACCAATAATTGTTATATAATTCAACAATATGAAAAATCGTTATTGCCTTTTGCTGATTTTCTGCATTTTCTTCTTTCCTCTTTTCCCTTCCCTCATTTCTCAGTCGCCATTAGCCATCCCCTACCAAGCCGTTGTCCGCAACACCGACGGCAGCACCATGGCCAATGCAGCGGTGACCATCACTTTTAAGATTCATGACAACAGCGCCACAGGAACGGTGGTCTATGAAGAGACCCACGCTACCACCACCAACGCGCAGGGATTGGTGAGTTTAAACGTAGGCGGAGGAGTACCAGTGACGGGAATATTTAGCGGTATCCAATGGGGATCTGGAAGCAAGTTCTTGCACGTGCTGATGAATGCGGGTAGTGGTATAGTTGATTTGGGAACCCAGCAGATGATGTCTGTGCCGTATGCTTTGTATTCAGATGGTGTGAATGTTAGGGTGAGTGTAACGGGCGATAGTTTGTTCATTGGGGATCAGGTGAGCATTGTGCCCGGGGTGAGTGCTGCGAATTACTTATACCAACCAGGAAATGGCGTTACTGATATTGAAGGTAATTTTTATCCAAGTATCATCATCAATGGTCAGGAGTGGATGCAGAAAAATTTAAAGGTTTTAAAATATAGAAACGGGGACCCAATTTTGTCAGTTATTAGTGTTGACAACTATGAAACAACAACTGATGGAATTTACAGTATAAGCAATGACTTGGGCGACGCTAAGTACAATTGGTACGCTTTAAATGACAGCCGGGGACTATGCCCAACAAGCTGGCATGTACCTTCTAAAGATGAATGGAATAACTTGATATATTTTCTTGATCCAAATTCTAATTTTGATTCATACCTTATTTCAACTACTGCGGGAAATAAAATGAAGTCCGTGAATGGTTGGTACGAAAATGTACCTGGATATTCGGCAGGAAACAATTTAAGCGGGCTAAATATATTGCCCACCACCGGATATTATGAAACAGCTGGAATTTGGAGCAATACTGAATATCCTGACCCTACTAATGGAGCTTGGTATTATGAGCTCAATTACTCGGCTGAAGTTACAACCTATGGAGAGTGGAAATACTTTCTCTTAAGTGTGCGTTGCCTAAAAGATTAGATCAATAACGCACATATTTTAGAAGAATAACTTTGAAATGACTGCACCTTATGTATAAAAAGAAAATACAATAAAATCAATTGGCTTTCATAATGATTGAAGCTCTTTGCTCCCTTTCCAAAAAATCCCACATTGGCCAAATTCTTTTTACAGTTAGGACGGGTAGATGAATTAGGTTCTGGTGTATTAAACGTTTTCCGTTTGGTAAAGGAATACGCCGGTAAGGGTCAACCCTTTTTTATAGAGGGAACGGTCTTTTGCACGGAAGTACCTATTCCATCTAAGTTTATAGGTGAGGGATTAAATGAGGGATTAAGTGAGGGATTAAGTGAGGGATTAAGTGATTTTACTACAAGAGAGCTGACCGATAGTTTAATATTATTGTTGAATGCTGTTTCAAAACATCCCGGTAGTAAGGTCAGAGAGCTTTCTAACCTCCTCAATAACAAACCCATTAAAACAATTGAACGCCAAGTTGGGCAGCTGATTAAAAAGGGCTTGATTGAAAGAATCGGTAGTAAAAAGACGGGAGGATATTTCCTTGCAACAAAATCTGCCTGATCTAATAAGATCGCAAAAAGCTGGGAAGGTTGGCAACGATATGGCTGCCGAAGGTGTTTCGGGAGGTTGCTACTCGTGTGGGATAAAGAGTAATCTCTTAGCCATAGATTATAAATAACATCTACTATATTTGACCATGAAAAAACACTTTCTCCTTTCCATACTGTTTCTGTTTCTCGCACCCGCTCTGTATTCCCAAGCGCCCCAAAGCATCCCCTACCAAGCCGTTGTGCGCAACACCGACGGCAGCACCATGGCCAATGCGGCGGTGACCATCACCTTCATGATTCATGATAACAGCGCCACGGGAACGGTAGTCTATGAAGAAATACACGCTACTTCCACCAACGCACAAGGATTGTTGAGTTTGAATGTGGGAGGGGGAACGGCCGTGACCGGAACGTTTGGTTATTGGGTAATTAATATTCTACGTAAAAACCAATTTATTTGAAATAACACAATTCCCCAAACAATTAGCTCAACTATTACAAAACAAGTATAA
>JBEISW010000179.1:0-4859 GCA_040375215.1 Crocinitomicaceae bacterium
TACCCACTGTCAACGTAACAGTATAGATTCCGGGCTGCTCATAAGTATGTATTGGATTTTGATGAACATTTGGATCTGTTCCTGTTAAGGAATTGCCATCACCAAAATCCCAAGTCCATGATGTGGGAACGTTGTAACTATTGTCATTAAAGGCAATATTCTCTCCGGCACAAATAACCACTTTATCTGATTCAAAATCTGCAATACACAATGCCGGATTGGCAACACCTGTAGCGTTTAAGTTGGATGCGGAAATCAGTTGATTGCGTTGTGCCACAGATGACGTTAAAGCTGCGCGCATTCTATCCGCCTGTCCAACAGTAAACATCCTTGAGCAATAACTATACTCCATGTAATTTTGAACATTATCCAATGCACTTCCACAGGTTGCTCCTTGCAAATTACAAGAAGTCCAGCCAATGGTTAAAGGAGTATCTTCAACGTCATCGTCCATGTCGCAATTACTTGCTATTGCAGGTTCGTTGCCGTCACCCCATGTGTGCTTTAAATTCAACCAATGTCCCGCCTCATGGGTGAGGGTTCTAGACTTTTGCACGGAACTAGTGCCAATTGATCCAACATAATCGGAACGCACAACAATACCATCCGTATCCGCTCCCCAATTGCCTGCGACATTGGGTGGTAAATTGGAGTAACCCGCTGCGCCGTCGGCATTTTGCACAACCCAAATGTTTAGGTATTCATTCCTTGGCCACATGATTAAGTCCTTTACTTGCTGATCTCCCACAGTGGTCAAGTCACTAACAGTGCGTGTTATACCAGAAGTGCAAATTCCATTGGGATCCTTGGTTGCCAATTTGAATTCAATGCCTGCATCAGCAACCAATTGATCAAAGGCATCCACTACGATTACGGTATCACTGTTCATTTTTCTGAAATCCCTGTTAAGGATGAATAAGCCATCCAAGATTTGATCATCCGAAATATTCTCTGAACCATAATTGTGAACAACATGAAATACAACAGGAATGGTGTAAATGGTTTGACCACCCCTTGACTTTTGGAAATTGCGCGTGTACTCCTCCAAATAGGCCGCAGCATCTATGGCTTCCTGTTTGTATTCAGGATGTTTTTCAAAAAAAGCATCCATAGCGTGGACTTGTCCACAAGGATGTTCATGCTGTGCCCAAACTGAAATGGTTAGTAACCATCCCAACATCAAAAAAAGTTTATTCATTGTTTCAAATTTGCAGGACAACAAAAATATCGGAAAATCAAGGTGAACGATGGATTTTTTTGGTTAAATACATGTATTTTCGCATTCCGCAAATTGGGGTAAAATATGGATCACATCAGGAATTTCTGCATTATCGCACACATTGACCACGGCAAAAGCACGTTGGCCGATCGTCTTCTACAAGTTACCAAGACGGTTGATGACAGAAAATTGGTTGCCCAAACCCTGGATGATATGGACTTGGAGCGTGAAAAAGGTATTACCATTAAGGCCCACGCCATTCAAATGAGCCATACCCACAAAGGGAAAAATTACACCCTGAATTTAATTGACACTCCCGGGCACGTTGACTTTAGCTATGAAGTTTCCAGATCCATCGCATCATGCGAAGGTGCATTGTTGATTGTAGACTGCACACAAGGTATTCAAGCGCAAACCATCTCCAATCTGTATTTGGCGATGGAACACGATTTGACCATCATCCCAATTCTCAATAAAATTGACCTACCCAATGCGGAACCTGAATTGGTGAAAGACCAAGTAGTGGAGCTGTTGGGATGTGAACGTGATGAAATTTTAATCGCCTCCGGTAAAACAGGTCAAGGTGTAGATCTCATTTTAGAAGCTATTTGTGAGCGCATAACGCCACCAAAAGGTGATCCTGCAGCTCCATTGCAGGCAATGATTTTTGATTCCGTCTTTAATTCCTTTCGTGGAATCATTGCCTATTACAAAATTTTAAATGGCACCTTAAAAAAGGGAGATAAGGTAAAATTCATGAGCAATGGCCGTGAATATTTTGCAGATGAAATTGGTTCGTTGGGGTTGGATTTGATTCCTCGAGCTGAAGTCAAAGCAGGAGATGTAGGATACATTATTTCAGGAATCAAAACAGCTTCTGAAGTAAAAGTTGGTGATACCATCACTACTACCATCAATCCTTGCCTTGAAGCAGTCAAGGGATTTGAAGATGTAAAACCGATGGTATTTGCTGGTGTTTATCCAGTGGATACCGACGAATACGAAGAGCTCCGCGCGAGCATGGAGAAACTCCAATTGAATGATGCTTCTTTGGTATTTGAACCAGAGAGTTCAGCCGCATTGGGATTTGGATTCCGTTGCGGTTTCCTTGGAATGCTTCACATGGAAATTATCCAAGAACGATTGGAACGAGAATTTAATATGACTGTGATTACCACTGTCCCTAACGTAAGCTACATCGCTTATCTAAAGGATGGTACACAACATGAAATTCACAATCCTTCTGAATTGCCCGACCCCAATAAATTGGAATATGTAGAAGAGCCTTATATCAAGGCACAAGTCATTACCAAATCCGATTACATCGGAGCCATCATGACGCTTTGCATTGAAAAGCGAGGCATGTTAACCAATCAAGTTTACTTAACTTCTGACAGAATCGAATTGACTTTCGAAATGCCTTTGGCTGAAATTGTATTTGATTTCTACGATCGCCTTAAAACTATCTCAAAAGGATATGCGTCATTTGATTACTTCCCCATTGGAATGCAGCAATCCGATTTGGTTAAAATGGATATCTTGTTGAATGGCGATCAGGTGGATGCATTGAGCGCATTGATACACCGCGATCATGCATTTGATTTGGGTAAAAAAATTTGTATCAAACTGCGTGAATTGATCCCAAGACAACAGTTTGAGATCGCCCTACAAGCAGCGATTGGAGCCAAAATCATTGCCCGTGAAACCATCAAAGCATTGCGCAAGGACGTAACGGCCAAATGTTATGGAGGTGATATTTCTCGTAAAAGAAAGTTGTTAGAAAAACAAAAGGAAGGAAAAAAGAGAATGCGACAAGTAGGATCTGTAGAAGTTCCACAAGAAGCTTTCTTGGCAGTGTTGAAACTGAATTCATAATTGAAGAAAACTTATTGAGTCAATGCATAAGCCCTCCACATGTGAGGGCTTATCTTTGAAACATGATCTCTCAAAACCATCCTAGAAAACTATTCTTACTTGATGCATACGCATTGATTTTCCGTGCGTATTACGCTTTTATTCGCAGCCCCAGAATATCATCCAAGGGATTAAACACATCTGCCATGTTTGGATTCACCAATGTCTTGTTGGACATCATGCGCAATGAAAAACCTTCCCATATGGCAGTGGTTTTTGACGCTCCCGCGCAAACACTTCGTGAGATAGATTACGAGGCATACAAAGCCAACAGAGAGGAAACACCGGAAGATATCAAATTGAGCGTTCCCTATATCATGCAAATCATTGAGGCATTCAATATTCCCATTTTGATGAAGGAAGGATATGAAGCGGATGATGTTGTGGGAACCTTGGCTAAGGTGGCTGAAAAAGAGGGCTTTTTGACCTACATGATGACCAGTGACAAAGACTATGGACAGCTGGTTTCAGAAAATATTTACGTGTACAAACCTGGCTACCAAGGTGGACCAGCGGAGATATTGGGTATCCCTCAAGTATTGGAAAAATTCAATATCCAAAGAATAGATCAAGTGATTGATATCCTGGGCATGATGGGAGACGCAGTAGATAACATTCCCGGAATACCTGGCGTAGGTGAAAAGACTGCGCAAAAATTAGTCAAAGAATTTGGATCACTTGAAGGTCTGCTTGAAAATACCCATCAATTAAAAGGAAAATTAAAAGAGAACGTTGAGCAATTCAAAGATCAAGCAATTCTTTCGAAGAAATTGGCTACCATCATCTTGGATTCGCCCGTTCCTTTTGATGAAGAGCAGTTGCGATTAAAGGATTGGAACAAAGAAAAATTAAAGGATTTATTGGAAGAGTTGGAGTTCAGAACTTTAAGCAAACGTATACTCGGAGAGGAGCCAACTGAGCCCGTTCAAGGGGAATTGTTTGCCGTAGAAAGTCATGATGCCCCTGCCCCTGCTATGTGCAAAACCATCTTAGATGTTGATCATGAATACCACCTTATTCAAACCAAAGAAGAATGTTTGGTTTTGATCGAACATTTAAAAAGTAAAATTCAATTTTGTTTTGATACTGAAACATCTGACCTGAATACATTCACTTGCCGACTTGTAGGTCTTTCGTTTTCCTTTAAAAAAGGAACAGGATATTATGTCCATTTACCAGAAGAAAGAGCACTTGCCCAAGAATGGTTAGAACTCTTTAAACCCATATTGCAAAATCAAAGTAAAACCCTCATTGGCCACAATATCAAATTTGATTTGAAAGTTATGCGCCAATATGGTATTGACTTAAAAAACAACCTATTTGACACCATGATTGCGCATTACCTTCTGCATCCAGACGGAAAGCATGGAATGGACGAAGTGTCGGAAAAATTGTTGTGTTACACTCCTATCAGTATCGAAACACTCATTGGAAAAAAAGGAAAAGACCAAGGAAGCATGAGCACCTTAAGCGCAGTAGAAATTTCTGATTACGCTTGTGAGGATGCAGACATCACCTATCAACTTTTTGAAATTCTTCAACCGCAGCTGGAAAAAGAAGGACTAATGGGACTATTCAAAGATGTTGAAATGCCATTGATGCCCATTCTGGCTGACATGGAATGGGAGGGTATTAAAATTGAAATACCATTTCTTGAAGTATACTCACAAGAATTGGAGAAGGACATCGCCATAATCGAAAAAGAAATTTTCGAACTGGCGGGAGA